>DAIOUZ010000132.1:3596-9235 GCA_036759285.1 Candidatus Limiplasma sp.
GGAGGAAAAGGAATAACTCTTTCAGGAATAATAATGTCTTTTTTCTCATCAGTGGTACGAGGGGCAGCCTTTCTGATTATCTCTTTAAAATCTTGAAGACCAATTTTTTTTGTTTCTCCTTTTTTGGATATATCTCGCACCCTCTCAATAACTTTTACAATCTCTCCCGAAAGGACGTATTCTTGAGATTCTTGAAAATCCTTATCTTGTAATACGGAGTGTATTGAATCAGAAAAAATACTTAATCTAATCTGTTTGATTAAGCCTTTCTTATTGCTAAACAAGCTCCAGACTGACACAATAAGAGACAAAACAGCAATTACAGCGATTAATCTATCATTAAAAATGCCAGTGAATGCTTTTGCAAATTCCTTAATTATATTAATAAGATTACCAGTTTCCATGGTCACAGTTGTCACAAGAATCACATCCGCCTGAGTCACAAGAATCACAGCCAAAACAATTTCCTTTACTGTTTTCTTGAAAATCTAAATTACTGAAGTCAAAGACTTGCATTTTTTCGAAATCGTACTTCATAAAATTCGTGTTATTTGATTAGTCGTTATCGCAATGTTCACAAGTGTCACAATTGTTGCAGTCATTGCAGCCAGAGCCGTCTGGATTATGATTGCAAGTGTTGCAATTATCGCAACTAAAGCAATTGTCTTTGCCATTCTGCTGTACATCAAGGCTGCTAAAGTCATATGTAACCATTTCTTGTGGATTTGCTTTCTTATTCATAGTCGTTAGTTTAAGGGTTATTTCATTATTCTGAGTATTTTCTTTTTTATCAAGAATGTAATCGTGTCAAGAATGTGGGTGTTGTCGGGCCAGATATGAAGCATTTTGCATAACTCACCGAGAGAAAAAGTGCCTTGTTTTTTCAAATCCATAATGAACTCATAATAAGCCTGATTGACCATAAAGAACACATCGTCAATGGTGTTGTAAATCACATACGCTTCTTCGTCTTCTTTTCTTGATTGGATGTCGGTAGTGAATTGCAGTCGTGTGTCAGGCTTCAGTTCAATGCTGTGGCAACGGTCGTTCGGCGGCGAAACGGTCGGTTTTCCTGTACACCACATATCGTTCTTGTCCCAGTCTCCACCGAAGGCTTTGGCACTGGTGCGGCAGCCGCCGTTGCAGCGGTTAAGCCAATCGCAGTCGAGACACGACTCCGGCACATATTGAGCCGAACGCCAATCGCTCATCTTTTGCCAGATGTTGTGTAGGTCGTCTTCCAAAAGGTTGCCATACGAGTATGGATTATGGGCGCAGGGGCGCACATCGCCGTTACACGACACGGCAATCACCGTTCTCCCCGCTTGGCATTTGCGGTTCAAAAAGGCGTGCTTTTCCAGTAAGACCGATTCGGGAAACACGCATTTGGGCAGTGCTTCCAGCACATCCACTTTCAGCCCCAATGCCTTTTCAATCCAAAGCAGGTCGGCAATCACTTGGCATACTTCTTCAACCGTCAATAGCAAATCCAATCTTGGATATTCCACATTCAATCCCATGGGTGTAGCAGCAAACGATTTGCAGCCCAAAGTCTTCATCGTTTCGGCGGTCTCCCTGATTTCGTGCAAATTTTCTTTGGTCACCACCATGTTGACAGTGCATTTCACTCCAGCCGCAACTATTTTTCTGAGATTGGTCTCAAAACGGACATAGTTGTCAACACCGACCAGTTTAGCAAAGGACGATGATACCGCAGAAGGGCAAGAGGTCAGCACCCCAACTTTCTTTTCCTTTAAGAAGGCAATGAAATCGTCATCGAAAAGCGTGAGGTTGGAATTGAGGCTCACGCGGATTTGATGCTCCTTCAGCAGACAGATGACCTGCTTAGTGAGCTCCTTTTTGATAAGCGGCTCACCACCCGTGATAATTACGCCAAAAATTTGATTGTCAATTAATTTCTGTGCGCATTTTAAAACGGTTTCATCATCCACTTGGCGTATCGGGCGATTTTGAATTTCCGAATCAAGGTTGTAGCAATGGATACAACGGTGATTGCAGGAGTCAGTCACCTCAAGTTGGGCTGTTAGTGGCAGCGATAAGTGTCTTTTTTCAATCTGCATAGGTCACAAATTTCCAAAGCCAATCTTTATCAAAAATGAATCCAAAATCTATTGACTTCTGAATTATGTTGCAAAAATAGAATTTTTTTCGTTTTTGAGCGTGATTTGCTAATAATAGTTTGATAATTGATTATCAACATACGTGTGTTTTTTTATCGATACCACCATTTTGGTTATCCAAAAATTCTTTATTTTTGTGCCAAATTAATTGATAAATCATGTTAGAACAAGTATTGAGACAACTTTTCATAAAGTCATTCACAACTTTATACGGACAAGAACCGCCTGTGCAGCAGGTGAATTTCCAAAAGACACGCCCCGAGTTTGAGGGCGACATGACCATCGTGGTGTTCCCCTTCGGAAAATTAGCAGGCCGTAACCCCGAGCAATTAGCCAACGAGATGGGTGCCGAGATGATCAAGGAATCGGACATGATTGCCAAGTTCAATGTGGTGAAAGGCTTCCTTAACTTATTGATTTCCGATAAGTTCTGGATGGATTTCTTCAAGGCGAATCACGAGAACCGTGAGTTTGGCCGCAAACCCGTCTCGGGCAAGAACGTGGTCATCGAGTATTCCTCGCCCAATACGAACAAGCCTCTGCATCTGGGTCATATCCGTAACAACCTCCTCGGCTGGAGTGTGTCGGAGATTATGAAGGCCAACGGCAAGAATGTGGTGCGCGTCAACCTCGTCAACGACCGTGGCATCCATATCTGCAAGAGCATGTTGGCCTGGCAGAAATGGGGCAATGGTTGCACACCCGAGTCGACAGGCAAGAAGGGTGACCACCTCATCGGCGACTTCTATGTGCTGTTCGACAAGAAATATAAAGAGGAGTTGAAAACCTTATTGCCAGAGAACTTTGCCACTTTGAGTGAGAAAGAGCAGGAAGAAGCCAAAGCCAAGGCTGAGGCCGAGTCCACGCTGATGCAGGAAGCCCGTGAGATGTTGGTGAAATGGGAAGCTAACGACCCCGAGGTGCGCCACCTGTGGGAGACGATGAACCAATGGGTGTACGACGGCTTCGATGTGACCTACAAACGCATGGGTGTGTCCTTTGAGAAGATTTACTACGAATCACAGACCTATTTGTTAGGCAAAGCGTTGGTGCAGGAAGGCCTTGAAAAGGGTGTGTTCTATCGCCGCGACGACAACTCCGTGTGGTGCGACCTCCGCGACGAGGGTTTGGACGAAAAACTTCTGCTCCGCCGCGACGGCACCTCAGTGTATATGACCCAAGACCTCGGCACTGCTCAACTTCGTGTCAATGAATACGACCCAGAGAAGCTGATTTATGTCGTGGGCAATGAACAGATTTACCACTTCGACGTGCTGAAGCGCGTGTTGGTGCGCCTCGGTCGTGAGTGGGGCAACGATATTGAACACCTGTCCTACGGCATGGTGGAGCTGCCCAACGGCAAGATGAAGTCACGCGAGGGCACCGTAGTTGATGCTGACGACCTCATGGACGAAATGGTGGCTACGGCCAAGGCTGTCTCAGACGAACTCGGCAAGGCCAAAGACCTCTCGCCTGAAGAGGCCGACAAACTGTATCATACCATTGGCTTGGGCGCCTTGAAGTATTTCATCCTGAAGGTAGACCCGAAGAAGACCATGCTCTTCAACCCTGAGGAGTCTATCGACTTCAACGGCAACACGGGACCTTTTGTGCAATACACCCACGCTCGTATCTGCTCGGTGCTGCGCAAGGCAGAGGAGCAAGGCATCAAACTCGAAAGTGAGGTGAAAGTCACGGATTTGCAGCCCAAGGAGAAAGAAATCATTGTGATGATGTACGGCTGGCCGATGGTCTTGAACCAAGCTGCCGAGAACCGCAGCCCCGCGATGATTGCCAATTTCATCTTCGACCTCGCCAAGGAATTCAACCAATTCTACCAAGAATGCAGCATCCTGAAGGAACCCGACGCCGACCGCCGTATGTTCCGCTTGCAGGTCTGCGACATGGTGGCTGCCTTGCTGCGCAATGCGTCAGAACTTCTGGGCATAGGGATGCCTAACCGAATGTAGTATTTGACTCGCTTCGCGTCTTTGCGAGGAGCGAAGCAATCCAGAGAACAAACTTAATGCCTAGATTGCTTCGTCGTTCCTCCTCGCAATGACGCAAAGCGACAACAAGAAGAAATGAATAAATGAACGTCTTTTACATACCTGGAGCGAAAGAAGGCCTAACCACCCTCCCTGAGGACGAGTCTAAGCACTGCGTCAAGGTGCTGCGCATGACTGAGGGCGAGCGGTTCTGTGTTACCAACGGCGAAGGCTCTCTCTTCGATGCCGAGTTGGTGGAGGCTTTGCCCAAGCGGGCCACTGTCAACCTGACGAACCAACGCAAAGGGTATGACCACTGGGATTTCAAGCTCGAAATCGCCATCGCCCCGACCAAACTCAACGAGCGCACGGAGTGGTTCCTCGAAAAGGCCACAGAGATAGGCATAGACAAGGTTCGGTTGTTCACCTCGTACCATTCCGAACGTCGTGCCGCCAACGTGGAGCGTTTCCAGAAGGTTATGGTGGCGGCGATGAAGCAAAGCATCAAGTCGCGGCTGCCGAAGGTGGATGATTTGGTGCCGTTCGATAAGCTGGTGAAACAACCTTTCGAGGGGCAGAAGTTCATCGCTTGGATTGACGATGACGTGAAAGACTGCCTCTGCGACTTATATAAAAAAGGTGAGAATGCCTTGGTGCTTATTGGTCCTGAGGGCGACTTCAGCCCCGAGGAAGTGGCTCTGGCCAAGGAAAACGGTTTTGTGCCGTGTAGCTTGGGCGAGGCGCGTCTGCGCACTGAAACTGCGGCTATTGTTGCCTGTCATACGATTCAACTTATCAACCAAATGAAATGAAGAAGTTGTTGCTTGTCATATTATTGGCATTCTCCTTTGCCGCTTCAGCCCAGCAACTCAACATCGCCTTGCTGAAATACCGCGGAGGAGGGGACTGGTACGGTAATCCAACTTCACTGCCTAACTTGGTGCGTTTCTGCAATCAAGAGATCGGTACGGACATCAACCCGAATGTGCCCACCGTGGAACCTTCAAGCCCAGACTTGTTTAACTATCCTTACGTCTACATGACGGGTCATGGCAACGTGGTCTTCGATGCTGCCGAGGCGCAAAACCTCCGCAACTACATGCTGGCGGGTGGTTTCCTCCACATCGACGACAACTATGGCATTCGCCAATACATCGAGCCTCAGATGAAAAAGGTGTTTCCTGAGTTGGATTTTGTGGAGTTGCCTTATACGCATGAGATTTTCCAAAAACCATACGCGTTCCCGAATGGCTTGCCAAAAATTCACGAGCATGACAATAAACCACCCCAACTTTTCGCTTTAATCTACGAGGGTCGCGTGGTATGCATCTTCACCTACGAATGCGACCTTGGCGACGGTTGGGAAGACCAGCGCGTGCATCACGACTCGCAAGAAACAAGAGAAAAAGCCCTAAAGATGGGCGCAAATATATTAAGGTATGTGTTTACCAAATAACTAAGGTCCCTGAGCCTGTCGAAGGGCCGACCTGTAACAAACGGTGCTTCGATC
>DAIOUZ010000133.1:0-642 GCA_036759285.1 Candidatus Limiplasma sp.
AGTTGTAGGTCTCCTCAAAGGTGGCGGGATAATCGAAACCGTCAATCAAAAGGCCTTCGCGCTCAAGGTCTGAGAAACTCAAAGGACCAACCATCTCGTTCATGCCTTTTTGGAGTGCCCAGTTTTCCAAGGTTTTGAAAAGCTCTTTCGCTACTTCTTCATCCTCAATGACATCGAAACGGGTGAAACGTACTTGTTTCTTGCCGGTTTTCTCGTTGGCTGCACGTTGGATGATGCCAGAAATGCGTCCCGCCATCTTGCCGTCCTGGTATGCATTGAAATAGACAGCCTCGCACATGTCGTTGTAGACGAAGTCCTTACGGAAGATTTTCTTCTCGTCCATGTACAAAGGCGGCGTAAAGTAGGGATTGCCTTTGTAAAGCTTCAAAGGAAAGTCAAGGAATTCCTTTTGCTGCTTTTTGGTTTGTACCTGTTCAACGGTAATCATTATAGTTGTCAGTTATTCATTTGTTCGGTTTGTAGGGCTGTCACACTATGGCAGCCGCTGATGGAAATCCATGCGGCTGCCATAAGATGACAGCCCTACATCTATTTCATTTAACGATGTTTGGCATGGAAACAGATACCGATGGCATTAGGTCCGCAGTGGCTTCCGATAGTCGGGTTGACTGGAGTGACGAT
>DAIOUZ010000133.1:652-9207 GCA_036759285.1 Candidatus Limiplasma sp.
GATTACATTCAAGTCTTCGCCAAACTTCTCTTTCAACTGGCGCTCGGCCTCAGCGACGATATCTGGAGCATCTGAATGGCCAATGACCACGCGGTGAGCCTTCACGTCCTCTCCGAGTTCCTCAACATATTTCACCAAACGGGCAATAGCCTTGGCGCGACCCGTTTCCTTGCCGATGCTTACCATCTTGCCTTCATTATCCAAGTAAATGATGGGTCTGATGCCAATGAAACCGCCCATAGTAGCCGCCAAGCCGCTCACGCGACCGCTGCGACGGAAGAACTTCAAGTCATCGGCGAAGAAATACATCGGGAACTTCGGCACTTCCACCTTGGCCCATGCCACGATTTCCTCGGCAGTCTTGCCTGCCTTGTACATATCGGCGCATTCAAGCACCACGTTGTAGGACAATGCTGTAATACCCAATGTGTCAATTTCATAGAACTTGCGCTCAGGATATTTTGCTTTCAGTTTCTCCAAGGCCTGACCCATGATGGTGAAGGTGTTGGAGGTGCCCGATGAGAAATGCACATAGAGGATGTCATTACCAGCGGCAAATTCAGGCTCAAAATACTGGATGTAAGCTTCTTCGCTCATGGCACTGGTGGTCGGCATGGTGCCGGCACGGAGCATGTCGTAGAATTTGTGAGCATCGAACTCGTCGAAGTCGATATAAGGGTAAATCACTTGTTCACCCACGGTATAAGGCATACTAATCATTTTGATGCCGTACGCGGCGCACTCCTTGGGAGTGATGTCGCAATCTGTGTCACTAAAAAAAGTCAGCATGGTATATAGTTTAGTTTTTGACATGGGACGCGGGACTGCGGGACACGGGACAAAACCAAAGTCTCATGTCTCGCGTCTCGTAGTCTCGCGTCAGATAATTTATTCATATACAAACGATTATATAGTCATAAACCAGCTGCGCGCCGTTGTTCAACATAATTTCAAGGTTCTTGTATTGGGATTGGAGATCGCCGACGAGGCGTTCCGCTTCTTCGGCTGGCACACTTTCGCCATAAAACACCAACATCACATCGCGTGAAGCCGCACCAAGGCGCTCGACGAGGGCTTTAGTAGCAGTTTCGCGGTCGGGACTGTCGGAGAGGAGTTGTTTGCCACTGTAGCCCACGTAGTCGCCCGTGTGGATGGCCACTTGGTCGCCTTCGGCATCACGGATGGCGGTTGAGACCATGCCCGTCACCACGGACTGCATGATTTCAGTGATGCTGGCGATGATTTCGTCAACGTTGGGATTGTCGCGGTCGATGTAACCGATGCCATAGTAGCCTTCGCCGATAGTGGTCGACGGCAGCACATGGATGTCGGCGTCTTTATAGAGTTCGGCAGCCTGGTCGGCGGCCATCTTGATATTCTTGTTGTTAGGAAAGACGAGGATGTGTTGCGCATTGATGCGGGCAAAAGCATCCAAGAAGTCTTGTGTCGACGGGTTCATCGTCTGACCTCCCGCAATCACTTCATCGGCACCGATTCCACGGAAGGCTTCGATGAGGCCTTCGCCCGAAGCCACTGTCACGATGCCGTATGGCTTGGGCGGCAGCTTGAATGAAGCATTGTTTTGGTTGGTCGACTGATGGTGTTGCAGCGCCATGTTCTCAATTTTGAGGGTCAAGAACTCGCCGTATTTCTGCATTTCGTTGAGAATCACGCCTGGTGTGAAGGTATGCACATGCACTTTCACAATGGAGCCTTCGCGGAAAGCCACCACCGACTCGCCCACGCGGTTCAGATAGTCAATGATTTCCTTTTCGTCGAACGTGTCCAAATCGATTTTAGAGCGCATCAGACGAAGCAGGAACTCCGTGCAGTAGCCAAACTCCAAGGTGCTGTTTTCGGTGAATTTGTCGAGCTCCACGGTGGGTGTAGCAGCCGCCGTGGGCGCAATTTCCTCCTCGGAAATAATGCCATTCAAGGCATCGTTCATGCCTCGGAAGATGCTCACTAGTCCAGCACCGCCGCTATCGACCACACCTGCATTTTTCAACACTTGGAGCAGTTCGGGCGTATGGTCTAAGGAGACCTGCATAGCCTCCAATAAAGTCTCATAATAATGGTTTAAGTCCGAACTTACATCTGCATTGGCCACACCTTCGCGCAACACGGTGATGATAGTGCCTTCCACAGGGACTGGGACAGACTTATAAGCCTCTTCTACCGCTGATTGCATGGCTATGCCAAAGGCTTTCG
The DNA here is from genome assembly GCA_036759285.1 of Candidatus Limiplasma sp. GTDB lineage: Bacteria > Bacteroidota > Bacteroidia > Bacteroidales > F082 > Limimorpha. The sequence continues at coordinate 2,864 of DAIOUZ010000133.1, forward strand.
TATCGGCTTCTATCACACCTTGAAGGCCTTTGGCGAGGCCAGCAAAAATACGAGAAAGGATGACGCCGGAGTTGCCACGAGCGCCCAACAACATGCCCGAAGAGGCGGCAGAAGCTAATTCGGAAAGCGTACCAAGTTGGTCGTTCAAGGCAGCACAACCCGCCTTGAGGGTCATCAGCATATTATCACCCGTGTCGCCATCGGGGATGGGAAATACATTCAAGTCATTGATGACCTTTTTGTCCTTGCCTAGTTGCACCGCGCCTTGACGCAGCATCGCGGCGAAGGTCAGGCTGTCCAAATCATTGGTTCTTTGCATTGGTTTTCTTTTTCAAAACGCTCCGCTTGTACCACGGAATCCGCATCAGCTGCCAGAACACAAACGGCTGAAGCGAATAGGAAATCATTATCGTTGAAGCCATTCCGATGAGGGTGCTGAGACCGATGGATCGGATGGCGGGATGAACTGCAAACAACAACGAGGTCACCACAATGACCAAAATAATAGCGGAGAAGAAAATGGCCACCTTGTGCCAAGTAAGGATGTCACGGTTACCCGTTCGCGCTTGCGATAGCAAGCCTTCAGTGATGAAAATACTGTAGTCGACACCCACACCGAAGATGAAGGTGGAGATGATGATACTGGCAAGGTTGAACTCAATGCCGATGATGGCCATATAGCCTTGCACCATGAACCAGCTGAGCACCATCGGGAGGAACGACAGCAAAGCGGTGATGATATTGCGGAACGAAATCAACAAAATCAGCAACACAAACAGCGAAGAGATCCAAACAGCAATATTGAAGTCGTCGTTGATAACCTCCACCATGCTCTTGCAATAATAGAACGGCTCAAGGACAAAGGTCTTCGGGTTCTTGACCAAGGCATCTGTGGCAATGTCTTTCTCATCAAAACGCATGGAGACATCCGTAAACACCATGTATTGGTTGTCAGCATTGCATTCAATGAAGTTGCCAAGCAGATTGTCGGGCACCACACCGCTTTCCATCAACGAAGCAGGCTCGTAATCCGCATTCAGCAGTTCTTTGAAATCGTAGAACATCATCGGGTCAAGGCCAAAGTCCATGGCACCTTTCTCTATACGTGAGATGGCAAATTCCTTACGTTCCTCGGTCCAGAAAGCATTCCAGGCAGCGATGCGTTGTTCTTGGTCCGCTTGCGTCACGAAAAGCTTGGGAATGATGTCAGTATAGGCATGAACGACCCCTTGTTTTGCAAGCGTGTCCAAGATAAGCATCAATGATTTGTCGGCCTCCAGAGCCTCATCGATGTCAGTGGAAACTGTTGCGAAATACAGGTGGAAGAATCCATCGTTGTTCTTATCGTTGAAAAGAGATTCCGCTGTCACCTCAGCTGGCGAGTTGTAGTCAAGGTTACGCAAATCACTGTCAAACTTCACCTTAGGCGAGAAGATGATGCCCACCACGAGAATAACGACAATCAATGCCAAGAACCAAGGCTTTTTGTCGAAAGGCAGATTGTTGAGACGTGAAATGCGGCGGAAGGTCTTGTCGTCGGCTTTGGCATTCCGTCTCGGCAGAAAATGAGGCAGGAAGATAAGGGCAAACATCGTGCTTCCGAACAGCGAGAATGAGGCAAACAAGCCAAAATCGCGGAGCAAATCACTCTCGGTGAAAAGCAAGCTACAGAACGCGCCAATCGTTGTAATGCAACCCAAGAAAACAGGCGTGGACTCATCCGTCAACAGCTTTTCAGGATCTCCGACAAAGAAATGATGGATGAGCACATGCAGGCAATAACTGATGGCAACACCCAAGATGATTGCACCTAAACCCAAGGCCATCAGCGACATGCCACCCTTTATCCAATAGATGCAGGCAAGCGAAAAGATGGTGCCATAGATAACAGGAAGCAGCAGCTCCCAAAGGAACGAAAAACTCCTGAAACAGAACCAGATAAGTATCAATATCAAAATCAAGGAAATACCCACTGTCACCATCAAATCGGAACGGATGCGTCCAGCGTTCGACACGCTACCGATGGGGTCGCCATGGGCATGGACTTTCACCTCAGGATGCATAGCCTCAAAGTCTTTCTGCGCACGTGAAAGCATTTTGGAAAAATCGGTCGAAGACCCAGAGTCCAATGAGCGGAAAGCCGGAGCAAGATAGGCGATGGCCACGGTGCTGTCGGGACAGAACAATTGACCATCGATGATATTGTAGCTATTGGTGGCACTCAAAAGCACATCGCCAAGGATGACACCTCTCAAATTAAGCGGGTCGTAGGCAATGGCTTGGGTAAGCTCGCCCGTCTCGTCTTCCATCATCTGCTCGTAATTGACCCACATCTGCTTTTCGATAGCCTCGGGCTCCAAGGCTTTTTCAAAATCACGATAGGCCGACGTGTCAATAAAAGATGGGACATGCTCCAACACGAAATCCAAAGCATTGATGGCCACCTCGGGCTCCATCTTATAAAGGACATTGGAGATGAAATGGGTCGATGAGTCCCGCTCATAAAGAAGGTCGATAAACTCATCCATTCTTTCGCCCAAAACCTGAGGCGATTGCCTTTCCTCTGCCGAGGTCACTTGAATGTAAATCTTGTCTTTAAGCTGAATGGACCCGAAAGCCAACTGGCTCTCGACGCTTGACGAAGGCAGCAGTTTTGTGATGTCTTCTTCGTACTTCACTTTCAGTCCGAAGAAAAGAAACACCAATGTAGTGACAGCCAAAATGACGTACATCAACGACTTACGGCTGTTAAAATAGCGGTAAATAGGAACAAATATCTTGTGCATGAGACGTTTAGAATTAAATCCAAATCAGTTTTTCTCCATCAGCTCCTTCAACAGCTTGGCGAAATCTTGAATGTCCTTTTCGGTCGTATCGAAAGCACACATCCAGCGAACCACGTCGGCATCTTCATCCCAATCGTAGAAAAAGCAGTGCTGTTGCAGCTCTTTCCACACTTTTCGTGGCAACTGGGCAAAAACGCCATTGGCCTGAACAGGATAAACCACCTTTACGCCAGGGATGTCCTTTACTGAATTGTAGAGCAGTTGCGCCATGCGGTTGCTGTGTTCCGCATTACGTTTCCAAAGGTCGTTTTCGAAATAGGCATCAAACTGGGCTGCGATGAAGCGCATCTTCGAGCAGAGCTGCATGGCTTGCTTGCGGCGGTATTTGAAATCTGGGCACAGCTTAGGGTTGAGCAGAACAACTGCCTCACCCATCATCAAGCCATTCTTGGTGCCACCGAAAGAGATGGCATCCACACCCAGATCGGTGGTCATCTCCTTGAAGGTGCATCCCAATGCCACAGCGGCATTGCCCAAACGGGCTCCGTCAATATGGACATACATGTTGTATTCACGTGCCAAGCCTACCAATGCCTTGATTTCATCCAAAGTATATAACGTGCCCAATTCGGTCGGCTGTGTGATGGAAATCACTTTAGGTTGGGAATGGTGTTCAAAGCCGAAACCATGGAGGCGGGTCATCACCAATTCAGGGGTCAATTTGCCATCGGGTGTATCTACGGTCAACAGACGGCAGCCCACAATACGCTGTGGTGCCCCACACTCATCCACGTTGATATGCGCCGACTCGGCACATACTACTGCTTCATGAGAGTGAGTCATGGCATCGATACACAAAGTGTTGCACCCTGTTCCGTTAAAGGCGAAAAAGACACGTGCCTGTTCACCAAACTGTTGGCGGAACTTCGCTTCAGTAGCTGCACAATATTCATCATCGCCGTAAGCCAAAGCATGATCTTGGTTTACGCGTGCGATGGCTTCCAAAACCTCGGGACAAATGCCCGAGTGGTTGTCACTTCCGAATCCTCTTTTCATTCTTCGATATTTGCTGCAAAATTAGTCATTTTTCCGATGCCATGAACAAAAACGTTCAATCTCATGCTAATCGATTCCTAATTGTCCAATCACACGCTCTTTTGAGCAGGTTATACAAAAGCGAAGTACCGGTGAAACCAGCACTTCGCTTTATCGTATTCAACGATTAAATTGCCTTAGAAGCTGAAGCCAATACGGCCCAACACCATAACGGGATGAACCGTTCCCAAGGTCTTATAATCCGTTGTTTCAGTGGGACTTCCACTACCAATCGTCACCTTTTTGTTTTCGGTCATATTGACAGCGCCTTTGCCCAAATCATAGAAGCTGCAACCGACAACAAGATTCTTGGCCACCTCAAAGCCGATGCCAGCTTGCCATGCAAAACTAAAGGCCTTGTCATAGTGGTTGACAATCGAAGTCTTGGTTTCACCAACCAGCACCACATCTTGCTTAGCTACTGTTGCCATATCGGTGATGATACGAAGGTTACCGCCAGCGCCAGCCTCAACGAAGAGACCAAAATTGGGATTGAAATGATAAATGTAGTTCAGTCCTAACATGGCAGGAATGTTGATGTACTTAGGCGTGGAGGTGTATTTATAACTACCAGAGACAAGAATGCCACTCATCTCGATTTCCGAATCACGATAAGCAGTCTTCAAATCAGCGCTTGGGCCATTATACAATCCATCAATGGAGAGCATGACGCCAAGACCTTTCACACCAACATTGAAATACCACTTGATGCCAGCAGTAAAGCCGATTCCTGCACCACCGTCTTCTTCATCATGAGACATCAATGCAAAATCATCAAAGCCATCGAATTCAGCGTAGTCTTTCATCGGGAAAGAGGCACCCAGCGACATGACGCCACGGGTTTGTGCCATTGATTGACCGCACACTAACATCACGGCGACCAAAGCGAACAGTTTTACGAGTTTTTTCATCTTTTTAAAATTTTAAGTTATTTTTTCCGTTTGCAATAAAACGCGGCAAAATTACAAAAACTTTCGTATTTTTGCCCTCAAAATCGTTTTTTCTCATGTTTCAGAAACTCAAAATGTTCAAGGAGCGCCACCCATTCACCGCATTGATGCTGATAGCCATAGCGGTGCGCATCCTCGTCGTGGTTTTCGTTCCGGGCTTTGGCTCCAACCGAGAAATGCAGCATACTACCCTATTCATGGGCTTTCTCGAAAAGATGAAATCTATCTTAGGCATCGAAGATTCCTCGAAGCAAGGGCTTATGTTTCTGAGCCGTGCACTGTATGCCGCCGTGTCGCTGTTTACCGTCTCCATGGTCTACCGTATCTGCGACCTGACCTCCAACAAGCAAAACGCCTGGCTTTTGGCGCTCATCCCTGCTTTCTGCATCGTCATGCCCTCGTTCGGCATCATTGAGAATGCCAGCGCTTTTCTTGGACTTCCCTTGTTGCTCTACGGCTCAAACGTAGTGTTGCGGCAAGAAGTACTAAGGCAAAACAACCTCACCGAAAACGTCCACCGCACCTCTTTCCTCATCGCAGGTTTAATGCTCGGCTTTGGCATCTGTGTGTGGTACGAGAGTGCTTTCATCGTCTTCTGCATCCTCTTGATACTCTGCATTCGCCGCAATTTCAAAGGAGCGCTCATGACCCTCATCGGCGTCATCATCTCCATCGCCTTTGTGTCGCTTCTGCTGACCATACTCAATGTCAATCCCATGAATTACATTAAGTTATGACCAAAGAAGAAGCCTGTCGGCGCATTGCCGCTTTGAGCGAAGAGCTGGAACAGCACAACTACAATTATTACATCCTCGCCAAGCCTACCATCAGCGACTACGAGTTTGACATGAAGCTCGAAGAGCTGGCACGTCTGGAAAAGGAATTCCCCGAATACCTCTCCCCTGCCTCGCCGACACAACGTGTGGGAGGTGGCATTACCAAAGAATTTCAGAGCGTCAAGCATCGTTATCCCATGCTCTCTTTGGCCAATTCCTATAGCCGTGAGGAGATTGCCGACTTCATCAGCCGCATCAAGAAAACCATTGACGGAGACGTTGAGTTTTGTTGCGAGCTGAAGTTTGACGGCCTGAGCATCAGCCTTCAATATGAAAAAGGTGTGCTCGTCCGCGCCGTGACTCGTGGCGACGGCACCCAAGGCGACGACGTGACCACCAACGTGAAGACCATCCGCACTGTGCCATTGAAGTTGCACGGCGACTATCCCGAGTTCTTCGAGATGCGCGGCGAAATCGTGATGCCTTTCGAGAGCTTCGACCGCCTGAACGAAGCCCGCGCCGAGGCCGGCCGTGAGAAAAGGCTTTCCGAGCGGCAGCGTGACGCCGTAGATCAGCGGCTCTCCCACGCCCAGAAGCCCCGCGGGCAGGGCGCCGGAAATCACCGAGCAGAGATTATCGTTTCCGAAACCGGTATGGGCGGACGGCTCGACAGCACGAACGTGATCCGGGACCCGCTTTTAACGGTCATTACGGGCATTTCGCTCGATCACACGAAG
>DAIOUZ010000134.1:0-1875 GCA_036759285.1 Candidatus Limiplasma sp.
CGAACAGTCCTCCCGGGCGATCCGCTTCCTGCGCCGTAGCGTTTGCCGACGACAGCATTCCTGCCGTCAGTGCCATCGAAAGCACGATGGCTTTCAAAGATTTAGGTTTGTTCATTGAGATTTAAAGATTTAAAGATTTAAAATTTGATTTTGAGATTTAAAGATTTAAAATTTGATTTTGAGATTTAAAGATTTAAAGATTTAAAATTTGATTTAAAGATTCAAAATTTAATAACGTTTTTCAAGATTATTCGGCCTTCAACTCGGCCATATCCCTTGCTAAAAGACGTGCAAAAGTAGTACATTTTCTTACTATGAAAAGCGCCTCAAAAACCCCAAAACAGAGGTTTTGCAAATCCCGATAAAAGTTTTGCGGATTCTGCACAAAATGCAGATTTTGCAACTAACCGTTTTATTTTTTTGCAGATTTTGAAACTGTTTTGCAAATTCTGCAAATCCAGTTTTGCAGTTTCTGAAAGTCATTGGGATGGTTCCCTACTGCCCCTGACCGCGCATCCAGGCCGTCACGGTCTGTCCCATGCGTTGCTTGAAGGCGGTGCTGAAGGTGCTGTAGCTCCTGAAGCCGCTCTCGCTGGCCAGTTGTTGCGCGGTGAAGGAACGTTGGTTGGCAACGGCTTCATTATAGAGATTGACGAAATGGCGGATGCGCAGCCCGTTGATGTAGGCGTTGTAGGTCAGACCCTGCTGGGTGAAATACTGGCTGAGATAGTAGTGGTTGGTGCCGACGGCGTGCGAGAGTTGAGACAGGGAGAGGTCGTGCTGCAAGTACAGCTGGGTTCCCTCGCAATGCAGCTCAAGCAGTTGCCCGATGCCGTAGGGAGCGTCTGACGGTGACTCATCGTCATCTTCCTGTTCCGCAGGGGCTTCTTCCGTGGCTTCTACTGGCGTGCCATCCAATTGTTGCAGCGTTTCCACACGCCACAGCAGGAAACCGAAAAACGGGATTTCGATGGCTTGCACGATAAAGCTGATGGCCATGTAGCGGGTGTCGAACATATAGAAGAGGATGAGCAGCAGCGAGACGACGACGATGAGCATATAGCTCTGCCTGACCTCCTTATGCTCCAAGTCGGCGTAGTTGTCGCGCAGCCACTGCCTGTATTGCCTGACAGCGAACATCATATATATGATAAAGAGCACGTAGAACAACAAGATGCAGGCGATGGCGATGTCATAGAAACGACGATCGGGGAAGGCAAGGTTCAGCGCCAGGAGCACCGCGTATGGTAAAATCGCCACGACGACGGGCCAGACAGGTCGCTTGCGGTCTTGGAGCATGGCAAACAGCGTGCCGGCGATAGTGGTGAGCAGTCCCACGCAGTCGAGCAACGAAACCACCATGCCGCCCACAGAGTTGATGTCGTTAGAACGGAAGTATAGAAGGAGCCACCAAAAATGGCCCAAACACGCCACGGCAAAGAATGCCGCAGCCCAGCGGCGCATGGCCAGCGGCGGCGTCACGTCGGGCGCAAAGGCGTTGCCCCTGCGCAGCAGCAGATAGACGAAGGCGATGAGGGCAGCCATGGCCGCTCCGCCATAGAGCATGATATAAAGCAGTTGGCCTGAAGGTATGTCTTGGATGAACATTGGTTTGTGGTTTTGTACCTTTTCAAAGGTGCAAAGATACAAAATTCATGGGGCAATACGTGGCCTAATTCAATGAAAATCGTGTTTTTCCAAAAAAATCAAAACTCCGAAGTAAAATGGAACTCGATGTCAGGATACTTCTCCATGGCCATCTGCAGGGCATCGACGAACTTCAGGAAGCGCTCGTAATCGGGCTTGCTGCCGGTCACGTACTCCTCGGGCGTGCCGTTGGAGCGCATGACACGCCACTTGTAGTGGTCGCCGAAG
>DAIOUZ010000134.1:1885-9121 GCA_036759285.1 Candidatus Limiplasma sp.
GCCAAGAACACATCGCGACCGTCCTTGTCGGAAGCAAGGTTCAAGCCTTTACGCATCCTGAAATCAGCGAGTTGGGCTTCGTTGTCGCTGGTAATCCAAGCGGTCTTGTAAAGCGAAATCGGCTCATAGCGGCAAGAGGCATTGTACTCATGCAACAAGCGGTATTGGATGACCTCAAACTGCAACTCACCCACCGTGCCGATGATTTTCCTTCCTGTCATTTTTCCAGTGAAGAGTTGTGCCACACCCTCATCCGTCAATTGTTCCAAACCCTTGGCCAACTGTTTCGACTTCATCGGGTCAGCGTTTTCCACATAACGGAACTGTTCGGGTGAGAAGCTCGGGATGCCCTTGTAGTTCAGAATTTCGCCCTCGGTCAGGGTGTCGCCAATCTTGAAGTTGCCGGCATCGTATAAGCCTACGATGTCGCCAGGATAGGCCTCCTCAAGAACAGATTTCTTCTGCGCCATAAAGGCTGTCGGATTGGAGAATTTCAGCTCGCGGCGTTGGCGCACGTGGAAGTAGTTCTTGTTGCGCTCAAAGCGGCCCGACACCACTCGCACAAAGGCGATACGGTCGCGGTGGTTGGGATCCATGTTAGCATGAATCTTGAAGACGAAGCCCGTAAACTTCTCCTCTGTCGGCTCGATGCGGCGTTCCACAGTGTCGCGCCCGATGGGTGTAGGTGCAATTTGTATAAAACAATCCAGCAATTCCTTCACACCGAAATTGTTCAAGGCCGAACCAAAGAACACGGGGCAGATGTCACCTTTCAGATAAGCCTCGCGGGAGAAATCGTCATAAACACCTTGCACAAGTTCGGTCTCGTTGCGCAAAGTCTCGGCATCTTCACCAATCATCTTGTCCAGATCGGGATTGTTCAAGTCGTCGAAAGCGATACCTTCGGTGATGTGCTGTTTGTCGGAGTTGAAGAGATAGAGGCTCTTGTCGTATATGCTATACACACCCTTGAACTTCGGTCCCATGTTGATAGGCCAGCTCAACGGGGTAAGGCGGATGTTCAGCTTCTGCTCGATTTCGTCCAAAAGTTCAAAGGCATCCTTACCAGGACGGTCCATCTTATTGATGAAAACGATGATGGGCGTATTCCTCATGCGGCACACCTCGACCAGTTTCTCGGTCTGCGACTCCACACCTTTCGCTGCATCGATGACCACGATGACGCTGTCGACGGCCGTCAGTGTGCGGAACGTGTCTTCGGCGAAGTCCTTATGGCCAGGGGTATCCAAAATATTAATCTTAATACCTTTATAGTCAAAACCCATGACGGAGGTAGCCACAGAGATGCCACGTTGACGCTCGATTTCCATCCAGTCGGAGGTGGCAGTCTTGCGGATTTTGTTCGACTTCACAGCGCCGGCCACTTGGATGGCGCCACCGTAAAGCAGCAACTTCTCGGTCAAAGTGGTCTTACCCGCGTCGGGGTGGCTGACGATGGCGAAGGTCCTCCGCCTGTTGATTTCATCAATGAATGACATAACACTCTTGTTTTCAGCAATCTGTTTATAAAACAAAAGCGCAGGTCTTAGTGACTTGCGCTCTTGCGGTCCGGACGAGACTCGAACTCGCGACCTCCTGCGTGACAGGCAGGCATTCTAACCAAGCTGAACTACCGGACCAGCCTGAAAAAGAACTCTATTGCTTTGCTTTGCGGCTGCAAAAATACAACCTTTTTCAATACTGACAAGTTTTTTTCTTCTTTTTTTTGAAAAAATTTCGTCAACAGCAAGCAATTATCTGATTTATAACATCTTACTTTTTCGCTTGAGCATAACCAGCACGCACGGCTTGGATGTTGAGGTCGACGACCTCTTGGCCTTTCTTGCCGAAGATGTGGGCAATAGCCTCTTCCACTTTCTCCATGGAGATGCCGAGATAAGGCACCGTGGCACCCAGCAACACCATGTTGGAACGCGCTTTCAGCTGTTTGGCAATCTCATTGGCATTGAAGGAAACGACATGCTCCAGCTTGCCCAATTCAGCGTTAATCTTCTCCATGTCGGGATAGTTGCTGATGTTGATGAAAGGATCGTTGTTGGTGATGACCCAACCCTCCTTATTCAGCCAAGGCAGGTAACGTAAGGCTTCCATAGGCTCGGAAGAGAGGATGATGTCGGCCTGACCCTCAGGGATGACATCGGCGAAAATCTCATCGTCGGAGATGCGGAGGTGCGAGAACACCGAGCCGCCACGCTGCGACATACCGTGGATTTCGGATTGTTTCAGGTTCATGCCCATATTCAAGGCAGCGTCAGAGATGATCTTGGCTACCGAAACGATGCCGTCGCCACCCACGCCGCATAATACTATATCTTTTTTCATTGTTTCTGGGATTTAGATGTAAACTTCAATATTTTATGGTTGCTTTATCAACTATGGCTCATGGCTTATGGCCTATGGCTGCCTCGACGTAAAGGCAAGCCATAGGCCATTGGCTATAGGCCATAGTTACTTCTTCATGTGCTTTTTAAGTTCGACGATGCAGGTGCGGTGCGGGATGATGACCGACACGCCGTTGTAATTCACCTCTTCCTCGATGATCTTGACGTTCTCTTCGTGGTTCTTGGGCAACGGGATGATGTCGCGGATGTGCTCCGGCTCCACACCGAGGCCTTCGCAGATGCGGCGGATCTTGTTGTGTGCCGACGAAGGCTGACCACCTGTCATGGCAGTGATGTCGTTGTCGAGAATCATGACCACGACATTGGCTTTCTCGTTGACGCAGTCCATAAGACCCGTCAAGCCACTGTGACCGAAGGTACCGTCACCGATGACAGCCACCGAGGGGAAGATGCCCACCTCAGCAGCACCCTTGGCCATGGTGATAGAGGCGCCCATGCACACGGTAGTGTTGATGGCACCCATGTTGAAGCCCAAGGTGTAGCAGCCGATGTCGCCGAACACCTTGCCACCCTTATGGTTGGCCATAACGGCATTCAGAGCGTTGTAGCTGTCGACGTGCGGGCAGCCCTGGCAAAGCGCGGGCGGGCGGTTGGTGACCACTTCCGGCACCTTATACATTACAGGCACATCCATGCCGAGGGCCTTGGCCACTTTTTCGGCATTCAATTCACCATCGCGGCGGATGGTCTCGTCGAGGCGACCCATGACGTTCTTACCCTTGCCGAGGAAGCCCTTGATATGCTCCTCAACGAAAGGCTGGCCGTCTTCAAGGACAAGGATCTCGTCGCATTCGTCATACAGCTTGCTGATCATATCGTAAGGCAGCGGATATTGCGTCACCTTGACAACGGGATAGGGGCACTTGCCATCGGGGAAATTCTCCATGAGGTAGTTGTAGGCGATACCCGTGGTGATGATACCGATGTTCTTCTTCGGACCGTCGATGTATTTGTTGAAGCCCGAAGTCTCCGAAGCTTCCGTGAAAGCAGGCTGTTTGTCAATGAGGTCGCGGTAGAGACGTTTGGCGTTGGCAGGCAGCAACACAAACGACTTGGCATCGGCGGGCTCGGTGAGCTCATTCTGCGGGCGGACGGGCTTGCGCACCACACCAGCACGGCTGTGAGCCAGACGGGTCGGGATGCGATAGAGCACCGGCGTGCCGAGTTTCTCACTCAGGTCGTAGCCGTAATGAACCATGTCGTAAGCCTCCTGTTGGTTCGAAGGTTCCAGCATGGGAATCATGGCCCAGTGACCGTAGAAGCGGCTGTCCTGTTCGTCCTGCGACGAGAACATGCTCGGGTCGTCGGCTACCACGACGAGAACGCCCTTCGTACCGATGATGGCGGCATTCATGAAGGGGTCGCCGCAAACATTAAGACCCACGTGCTTCATGCAGGTCATGGCACGTTTGCCAGCATAGGCCACGCCGATGGAAGCCTCGAGGGCCGTCTTCTCGTTGGCGCACCAGTTGGCGATCACACCAAGTTCCTTGGCTTGTTTCGAGTTGATGACATACTCTGTGATTTGGGTTGAAGGCGTGCCCGGATAGCTGTTGATGGCCGAGCCGCCAGCGTCGATGAAGCCTTGTGCAATGGCCTCATCGCCTAAAAGCAATAATTTCTCCATATCTAGATTCTAAATTTCAAATTTAAGATTCAAAATTCAAAGATTTACCTCGTCGAAATCAAAGATTCTCAGAATTAATTGGGACAAAGATACGAAAAGTTTTAATTCGACGACACGAAGAGCGTCAAAAAAAGCTTACAAACCAGAAAAACTTCACAATAATTTATGAATGTCCATGATTTGCTCCATCAAGGCTTCGTCTTCGTCGTCTTCCTCATGCCAAATGACAAAGTCGGCCAAGAGGCGTTTGCCTTCCTCGGGCCATTGCTTCGCCATTCGGGCGCGGACGGTCGCCTCATCGCAATGGTCGCGCAACATGGCACGGCGCAAACGGGTAGCTTCCGATGCCGAAACCATGATGATGGCATCATATTGTTTTTCCAAACGTTTCTCGAAAACCAGAGCCGACTCAAATAACACGTAGGGTGCGGCCTGTTTTGCCGTCCATTGGTCAAAATCGACAAACAATGCGGGATAGAGGATGCCTTCCAAGTCGCGTTGGGCGGTTTCGTCATGGAAAATCAAATCGGCAATGCGTTTTCTATCCAACACGGTTTCGGACAGGTAAATCTCCTTGCCAAAACGCTGCACCAATCGTTCGCGAACCTCAGGGAGAAAATACATCCGTTTGGCGGCTTCGTCGCTATTATAAACGGGAATGCCCAACCGCTGTTTAAACAGCTCGCAGACCCACGACTTGCCGCTGCCGATATTGCCGGTGATGGCGACTTTTTTCATTGCACTATCAGATACTCCACCTTATCGGGGGATGTGCTTAACACCTGAACGTATTGAGGCCACGAGGCGAGGCGCACGTCCAACAATGGCTGCAAAGCTTCAAGTTGCTGCCTGTCGACCGCCACACTAAAATCCTCAGGCACGATGGAAGCATAATCCTTGATGGCCACAAGGCACTTCACCTTCATGGTTTCGGGGAAGAAACGCATCCGCAGGCTGTCGGCCACTTTGATGGGCACCTCGACATCTTTCTCGGTGAACTTCTCCACATTGACCTCCACGGTCACCTCTTTCACATTCGTGTGAATCTTACCACCAAGCAAGTCGAGGCCCACAGTCTCTTTAAAGCCTTGGCTCACATTGATTTTCGACACTTTGTTTGTCTTCACTGCCTTAATCGTGTCGATGACCTCTTGGGGGCCAAAAATGGTTATTGTAGACGGCTCCAGCGTAGGGATTCCATACACACCATACTGTCGCTGCGTTTTGATATCCGATTGAAAAGCGATGGGTACCACCTTCGACTTCAGGGCATCCATGTTGAAATACACCGCCGCATCGTTCATGACAACATCAGACGTATTGATGCTCAACAGTTTGGCGACCCGTTCTGCCACATACTGGCTGCTGAAGGAATACGTATTGCCCTTTTCTTGACGATAAGACACCTCGTCTAAAGGGATGGCAATGACACGATTGGGCTCCCTCACCATCTTATATCTTAAGGTGTGGAAACCATCCGTATTCAGCGACATCTTCGCTGTCGCATTGGGCGAAGAAACCCACTTGTCGGCAGGCACTTCCTCGAATTGAAGCAAGAAGGTGGCTTGTGTCGAGTAGTCATCTGACAGTTTGGTCAGGAACCACAACACCGTCGAGATAGCGAGGAACACAAGAAAAGTAAGAACAGAACGCTGGTTCTTGCGTTCTGCCTTTTCATTGACCTGCTCCATCACCTCAGGAAATTAAGCCTGTCCGACGCTGGCACCCGTTTGCACGAGAGCCGTTTTCTCCACTTCCACTTCCATATTGGGAGCGAGAGAAATCATGACGGTCTTCTCCTTCACTTCGACCACTTTGCCATGGAAGCCACCGATGGTGACCACCTTGTCGCCTTTCTTCAGGCTCTCGCGGAATTTCTGTTCCTCCTTAGCCTTCTTCGACTGGGGACGGATGAAAAACAGCCAGAAAACGACAATCAGTAAAACGATGAAGATAAGACTCGACCACATCGAACCGCCTGGTTGGGGTTGACCTTCGGCTTGCAGTAAGATAAATAAGTTGTTCATTTTATGTAATTTAAAGATTTAATATTCAAAATTTAAGATTTAAAGATTTGGGACGGCCCTTCGACAAGCTCAGGGACCTTAACTTAATATTGATCAGGTGTTTGTACTTTGCCTTTGATGCGCAATACGGTTTTCGACGGGATGGCATTCGACATCACGGTCAAGGTGCGGTTTTGGAAGCCGTGATGGCCTTTGCTATTATAGGTAGCTTTGATGGCACCGCTCTTCCCAGGTTCGATGGGTGAGTGCGGATAGTCGCCCACGGTGCATCCGCAGCTCGAGTTCACGCTACTGATGAGCAAAGGCGTGTCGCCCGTGTTGGTGAAATGGAAAGAATAGGTCACCACCTCGCCTTGCAGCAGGGTACCGAAGTCGTGTTCCGTCTTTTCAAAGCTGATAACAGGCCTCTTGTTGGAGGTTTTTGTTGCCGACTGCGGACTGGTCACCAAGTCTGTCGAGAGTTGTCCTTCGTCTTTCTTCCCTTCACATGACGTCAGAAGAAACAAGGCCAGAACCAAAACTGAACAAAAGTATTTCATCGCGGTTTTCATTGTCTTTGCGTTTTCAAAATCATCACAGAACCCTGATAGGTGGCATCGTTTTTCAAGCCCTTGCATTTCAGCACATAGAAATAAGTGGCATCGGGCAAGTCGTCGCCGTCCCAATCGTTCTGATAGTCCTTGGAATGGAACACGATTCTTCCCCAACGGTTGAAGACCGTCAGCTCCGACGACTCATAATACCGATTCAAAGGTTCATAATTCTCATACTCCAACGACGACCCTCCATCGTCACCATCCCTGTTCTTGGATTCGCCAGGCATATCGCTACCTCCATCCAACGTGATGATAAAATAATCGTTGATACCGTCGCCATTGGGGGTGAACACATTCGGAATCTTGAGTTTCACGGGATTCACCTTCACGGTCTTGTAGTAAGAGGTGTCGCAACCTTGCGGGTTATACACTTTCAACTCCGTATTGTAATCGCCCACCTCCACATAGGTGAAACGCGGCTCTTCCTCGTTGGAGGTGATGTTGTACTGGCTATTCAGAATCCAATAGAAATTGCTGATTTCCAACGAGTCAGCTGAGAGATTCTCGAAAGAATAAGTCACATGCGGATTCTGGAGGTAGACCGTATCACCTGGGTCGGTGCT
>DAIOUZ010000135.1:0-9119 GCA_036759285.1 Candidatus Limiplasma sp.
AATAAAATTTAAAAAGTCCATGTTATGGCGCACAAGAGTTAACCCATAAAGGCAACGCTCTTGTCAGGATGCAAGTTGACAAGAGCGTTAATTCTCTTTTAGACGACGAAAGGGAATTGTTGGCCTTTCAATCAAAAAGAGCGGTTGTTTGTAGCGGCAAAGGTAGAGATATTTTTTGTCGTAGAGTTTATGAACTGCCCAAAATGTCGTCAAGTAAACATTTTTTACTAATCGTTTAATATTTTTTACATGACGATTCAGCAAAATTTTATCTCTTTTTTAGATGAGTTGCAATACACTCATAATCAGCGTGAAGACGCTAAGAAAAAGTACACAGGCGTCTGTAAGAGTGTTGCCACGCATTTCCTTGGTGAGGAATATAATGACAACATGAAGTTCTTGTTTGGCTCTTATAAAACCAAAACACACATTCGCCCAATTAGCGAAATGCAGGATGTAGATGTCCTGTTCAAGATTGATGGTGACATCTATAATCGGTACGAGGATTGTCCCGGTCAATTGTTGCAAGCAGTTCGAAAAGCCATCCAAAAGACTTATCCTACTACAGAAAAAATTTCCGCTTGGGGTAAAGTTGTTCTTGTGAAGTTCGCTGACAACACCCATAATGTTGAAATTCTTCCAGGATATGAGCAGGATGACAGGACTTTTTTAATTCCGAACACGGAAAATGGTGGCTCTTGGGATACCTTTGACCCACGGGACCAAATAGACCGTTTTGCGACGTCAAATGATAATTCAAGTAACTTGACTCGCGAGTTGGTTCAGATGGTCAAAAGTTGGGTCAAAAATCATACGTCTATTACATATAAATCCTTCAAGGTGGTTGATGATGTGATAGAGTTTGTTGACCTCGTGTATCCT
This sequence comes from Candidatus Limiplasma sp., assembly GCA_036759285.1. Taxonomy (GTDB): domain Bacteria; phylum Bacteroidota; class Bacteroidia; order Bacteroidales; family F082; genus Limimorpha. Next base: position 883 of record DAIOUZ010000135.1, read on the forward strand.
AAAGGCAGAGAAGGTATCGATTACTCAAGGATTGTGGCTGGTTACTTTAATTGGCTGCATGGGAATTTGCCAAGTCATCTGCAGGATTATTCGTCTCAAGTGGAAACAGCCATAAAAACAATTCGGAAAGCGATAGAACTGGAAGCTGAAGGGAAACTTTCAGCAGCTTCTGATAAATGGCGTGATCTATTTGGGGATCTTTTCCCCAAAAATAGCACTGAACGAAGTGAAGATGGTGAAACCATAATTATTACAAAGAATCCTCCTCGTCCATGGTGCCATCATTGACAATGCAAGAGCAAGAATGGCTTAGGGCTCAACACCCTAAGCTGTTCTATTTTCCGAGTTATGGTCGTATTGTCGGTGACTTTGAATTCAAAGCATCCTACAATAACGTGGCAGTGAAAGACTCATATCAGGTTAGAATTGAGCTGAATGAGACCAGTTTTTTTATGCCGATTCCGAAAGTGTATGTGATGGACAATCGCATAGAAAGGGCCTCAAAGATATTAAAACGGGAAATGATCGATATGCATGTTTTTCCCGATGGGTCTTTGTGTTTAATCAGACCAGACAAGATTCAGGACTATTATCCAATGAATCAGGTGACTTTGCAGAGTTTTATTTATCATTTAACGGCCTACTTTTATTGGCAGTCTTTTTTGGAAACTTATGGAAAAGAGCCATGGAAAGGTGAGGCACATGATTTTCCATATAAAATTTAATCAAATATTTATGAATAAAGATTTTCGACTTATTTATAGGCAACTTGCTGAATGTGGGACGGCAATGGGTTGGACATATAAAATTCAACTAAAACAAGCTGAGTCAAATACAATTAAAGGCCGAATTGTAAAAGTTTTAAGCGTTGTGTTTTCAGCTTTGGTTTCTGTTAGCGCATTAAGTGCCGCGCTCAAGATGATTAATATTCAAGATAATGTCGCTAATTTCATTACAGCGATTCTTGGAGTTCTCGCAACAATAGCTGTTGGACTCGATAATAAGCTTGATTTTTTATCCTTGGCAAAGGATAATATTAAATGTGGGGCAATCTGTCGAGATATTACAAAATCTTATCGTTCACTTCTAACCGATATTAAGTCGGGTCAAATGACGACATATGATGAGATAATAGCACGAAGGGATGAGCTTCAGCGAAAGGAATTGGATTTGTTCAAGGATGCCCCAATTACTTTCAGAAAAGCTGTTAAGAAGGCTGAGGAACATCTAATGAAGGCTCGTGATAATGAGACTACAGACGAAGAGATTAGGTCAATTCTCGGAAAACAGTTCCTGCTATCAGATGATGATTTTCAAGAAGAATAGAAATCTTAATTGACCGAATTAGTCCCATGCCTTCCAATAGGTAGGCCTTAGGCATAATTTTAAAGGAGAGAAGCGATTGTGACATCACTCTCTCCTTTTTGCCATTCATCTATTCAATGATTGTCCCCCAGACCGGCGTTGAGGGCATTGGGTTGCTAGTCCCACGGCCTTGCACTTGCGCATCGAACACAGTCTGTTGACTGTAACACATGCCAGCCGTATGGACACAAAAAAAGGAGCGACCCCTTGCCGCTCCGTTACCTTTATTCTCCTTAATACTCTAACTCAAATGACGTTTCTCTTCTTATAGTATCTCGTTTTAGTAATTAATAATGCCGTTGGAAATATAACACTAACATCCTGATAATGAAACATAAACCAGATCGTTATTAGTGCTATTATTGGCGCCGCTGATTACGGCAAATTGTTCTTGACCCTAGTTGCGAACAGTGCGCCAGGGGTGTTCATCTGCGTGAGTAGCACCGGCCAATAGAACGGCGCATCCCTCCAGCCGTAAGCTTGCTTTCCCTCTTGACGAATCATCAACACTACAGGCTTGTCGATGGCCTTGGCACGTGCCGGGCCCAGATCACTCGTTCCATTGTCGGGCGCGTTGGTGAAAACGCCGTTTTGCTTGGTACGGCTGACGTTACGGCCAGTGCGTCTGGCCACCCAGACCTTTCCCTTGGACGATTTGCTGCAGTGCTCTAATATGGCCATCTGCGCTTCAGGCTCGAGCCGATATCCTGAGTTCCCATATTGGGTGCCATACACATAGGTGGACTTGATCTTCTCCAGAAGAACCAGGACGTCATCAACCGCCATCTCGATGAAGCCGTTGGCATCGGGCGTGCCAGTCTGAAAAGCAGCGTCAAGTTGTGCATCAATGTCCCTGATAGTTTTCCCGATTGTTCGCTGGGCGCCTGTCTGGATGCCTCTAGCGAAGTAGCGCATCTGGGGCTTCACAGCGAAGATGTCTGAGACCATGACCTTGTTACCGGCGCAGGGGCGGATATTGCTGGCTGCACCGAGAACCTGGACCTTGAAGGGCTTACCCGTCCCCGTGCTCCCCAGCTGCTCCCTCAAGTACTCGTCCAAATAATAGACGTTCTTGAGTTGATTATAGATATCGGGTGATGTGTAGAATCGCGTGACTGCCATGTCCTCCAAGGGGCGCGCACCGAACATGCGTTGATGCTGCGTTACCGTGTCCTGCTGGAATGTCAAGGGACAACGGCCATAAACGAAACTCAAGAGGTTCCTTATGGTAACGCCTCTATCGAGTATGTTGCCGCCGATGAAAATGTTGACGGCAGCATCAAGTCGGAGCTCACCGGTGCTCTGGTCAAGCAGTGCATATACGTCGTTGTCGCTGTTGACTACTCTGACGCAATAGTTGCTCGAGATAAAGATGTCCTGTATCTCATCAAGTACATCATCAAATGTAGGGAACGAGACAGTGATGAGCTTCTGGTTGCGTGCTTTCTGGCTCGACGCAGCAAAGTCATCATAACCCTGCTTCAGCATGTCCTCTACATCCTGTGACAGTGAGCCAGTTGCAAAGGGCTTTGTGAGGAAGCGCATAATGGTGCTCACAAGATTGGCTTGCCCATTGTGGTAGACCTTCTTTATCTGGGTATGGACGATCATGCTCGACTTGAAGTCCAGGCCTTTGGCGCGCTGCTGGATGCGTCGAATAGCAGTGCCGGCCAGATACTGCCCGATAGCGAAGATGAGTTCTTCGTCGTTGCCTTGACCGCCAGCCAGCAGGTTGATGGAGTCTTGGCCGAGAGGACGATACAAGTGACTAAACATAGAGTTGGGGTCACTCGACTCATCAAAATATTGCTTTCCGCCAATATACGCATTGTGCACAGGCACAAGGCTCACAAATCGGGGGCGAATGCTCTTGATGTGCTTGTTGTCAAGGACGAGTTCTCCATCAGGCTGCAGGAACAGGTTGTATGGTGTGGCTGTTACCAGCAGCACCCTGTGGTATTTGAGCAACTTGCGGAAATCGTTGATCTGCTTGCCGATTGTTGCCACCTGGGTTGTGCATCTAGGCACCTGACCTTTAGGCGTGGTTTTGCTCTTGCCGACCTTGTAGCTGCGTGAGGCGTAATCCGCCTCATCGTCAATGATAAGCACTTTCTTGTCCTTCATGAATGGACAATCCGTCTTGAACAACTTGATGAGAGCCTTCAGATTGTTGACCTCTTTTTTGCAAACGATAATCAACTTGCTCTTGTTGACGTTCGCCTCAATAAGCCCTGTTTTGCGCAAAGCCATGATATCGTGGATTTCCACGGTAGCCGCTTGATTGAGATTACTCGAAGGCTTAAGAGGAGCGAAGTCCTGTTGAAGCCTGCTGAGCGTCTGCTTGGCGAGGGCGTTGGTACCCTTGGTGAACAGCACGGCAACATCGATGCCACGGTCACAGCACAAGCCTATGATGTGCTCAAACGTGTCGGTTTTGCCGCCTTGGACATACCCCAGCAGCAGGCCAGGGTCCTCAGCGTGAGGTCCATTATCGAGTAACTGCTTCACAGTGTCCTCGATACACATGCGTTTGTCTGCTGATAACGGGTACTTAGCGTTAGCCTGCAATTCATCGTAGATAGGGGTTGCATGGTTCACACCAGCCACCACGGCAGCCGCACCATGAGACGGGGACTGAGCCCCACTAATAATTCCAATAAAATTCTTAGTCATATAAAAACTTAATAATTGTGAGTAAATTATTCTTCATAATCATTTGAAATTCTTGGGTTTGTCGGATGCGCGACTTCCCCCGTGAATGATAAGCTCCGCATCGAGCATGGTTTTGCCGCTACTTCCTTGAAGGGGAGTGACCTCCTTTTGGCGCCGTTCCCAAGGCAATGTGGGCCTTAGTATCCAACCAGCATCTTGTGAAGGTGCTTCGGCAGCAGGCGCTTGTAGGTGCCAATTGCACACGCGGGCACGTTAATGCGCTTGAGGTTATGGCAGTCGGCAAAAGCATCTGCATATATGGACGTGATGACGGCGCTTGTGAATGTCACCTCGGTGAGCATCTCGTTATTTGCGAAAGCCATCATGCCAATTGACTTTACAGCCTTGCCAATGTGAGCAGAGGACATTTCCTTGCAATGCATGAATGCCCGATCACCGATGCAAGTAACAGAATCTGGGATATCTACTTTTGATAAACAACTGCAATACGTAAATGAATTATTGCCAATCTCGGTAATTGAGTTGGGGATGGTTATATTGGTAATGCCCATGCAACCCCAAAATGCTCCGTCGCCAACCTTGGTTACCGTGTTGGGGATTACAACACCTTGGTATGTAGCAAATGAGTAGTATCCAAACTGCTTTAGTTGCCGACACCACACAAACGAACAGTTACCAATCGTCCTCAAGTTGGGCGATAAGGCCACATTCTCGAGATTGTAACATGCCCAGAACAATTCGTCGGGTATCTCGTCCATGTTCATCGGGAGAAGTATCGTGTTGAGTGCTGAGCAGAATTTGAAACAGCCGGTCTCAATAATCGTGTCGTCATTGTCAAAGTCTACCGATTCGAGATAATCACAATCCTCAAATGCGTGTTCCCGCAAGCGTAGGAGCGACTTCGGGAGCACGATTTCCTTCAAAGCAGTCCCTTTGAAAGCACGAATGCTAATCTCCTTTAAGCCGTCACCACCTTTAATGCAACGGAGGCGGGAGCAGTTTTCAAAAGCGCCACGAGAGATTTTGGTGACACTATTGGGTATCTCAACAGTCCTGATGCTTTCGTTACCACGATACTCGTACTGCTTGATGGTCTTGGTGCCGTCAGGAATGACAAGCACACCTGTGGCACTAATCTGGGCAGACGTGCTGCCTTTTATGGTAGATGTATTTCTCATTTTCTTTGTTGTTTTTTTAAAAGCTGGGGTAGGGGTAGCCCACCCCAGCAATTGATTAGTAGTTCACGCGCGGTGTCGGGTAGTTGTGATACTCAACACCGCCAAGCAGGTGACCGTTAGCCTCCTTGCTGCGACGAACATTGTCCTCGCCCCAGGTGCCCCATTGCTTGAAAAAGAATGAGCTGCCGCTGGCGTCGGCGAGCTGCTTCAGGTTCATCGCCCACGATGCTTCCATGGGACGAGCACGCTGACCGCTCTCCCCACCGACGATGATCCAATCAATGGCGGTCAAATCGAGGCCCTCATTGGCCAGGTCACTAAGGCAAGGCTCAATGCTCAGCCAGCGAACGGGAGCAGCAATGCAGCGCAAGTCATCGACTCTGACGAGAGACTTCTTGCAGCCACACGTTACACCAAGCCATGCATTAGCTGGGCAACGGTGAGAGCTGAAGTAACTGGCCATACGGGCGCTGCGCTTGGTGAGGATCTGATAAGTGATCCAGGGCGTGCTCATGATGACGCCAATTACCTGGTCGATAAACGACTCAGGCACGTCATCGTGGAACAGGTCTCCCATTGAGGGCAGGAAGCACGTGAACTCCTTGTTGGGATCCGTAGCCAACGGCTCATTCAACGCCTCAGGGTGACACGTCACCTTGAAGCTATTGCTGTAGCGCGGATTGCCCATACCCTTTAGGCGCGAGGCCATAGAGCGAGCATAGCAGTTGTCACATTCATCCGTACCAGCATGAGAGCAGCCCGTGACAGGGTTCCAGGACATTTCAGTCCAAGAAATCAAAGTATTTGTCATTGGCTTAATACCTTTTAGGTTAATAAATTACGTGTATAGGCCATATCACCATATTGGAACCACCCTATACCGTGGTTCCAGGTGCCAAGACGTCAAGGATCGTTGTGCTGCCGTTTTGGTCGGGCGGCAGCCACCCTTGGTTGAGAACGGCGCTGTGGTCGCGAGATCGTTGCAATGGTTACCCATTGCCAGTTAGCTGGCGCTTTTACGCTTGTTCCACCTGAGTTCCTCGCAGTCCTTCAACTGTTCAAGTACCAGGTCGTAATCAAAGAGTAGCACCTTCCCGGCTCTAATCACAGCAGGTGACGTCAGCGTTGCCGAAGGACCAGCCAGCCATCTGCTCACGGTCGAGACAGATACACTCAACGCGCGGGCGAGTTCCTTCTTCCCGTGGAGCAACTTCTTGTCTTTCGCCTGCTCGGGTGAAGACTTCTCAGCTACAGCAACGTCGACGGCGTCGCGGATTAGGCTGACGATTTCTTCGCCGGTCATGTCAACTACTCGTTTGCCGAGCAAGTTGGCGTCATTTGTATTTCTTGAAGTTTTCATCGACCATCCATGCTGCAACAAATTTGCCTTCGTGCCAAGGGGAAAATGGGGAGTGAACTTTTTTGATTGATCTAGTTTAATTCGTTGATTATCAAATAAAAAAGTCAATAGGGGATATAGAGCCCACAAAAAATGAATAAAACTGGCTGACAGCCTGCCACTTTGTCTTGTGTCAGGTTGTACAGGTTGTCATGCATTGGTGGAAATAATGCTTATGTGTGAGCTATGTTGGAATAGTGATGTGGAACTTGACTTTAGTTATATCGCTGGTGTCGTGACGACCCAGCGGCACTCTGTGGACGACGCGCAACGGCGTGAGTGTCCATCAGGTGATCGGCCTGAACGGCCTCACCTTGTTCTTGCCCGCCTCAGGTCGCCGATGGGGTGGGGCGCTAGATACGGGTACGAATGGCCTCTATTGGTCGCGCAGTCTCAGCGCGGACAGTTCCCTCTAGGCTTACATCTTGAACTTCATTTCGGGGAACGTGTACTGGGGAAAAGCAACTACCGATATGACGGATTTGCCGTTCGTACTGTGTGCGTCTCTAAAAAATAGCTCCTCCCATCCAACCGCAGGAAAACGATAGATCTAGTTACGCTTGGGTAATTGAGAAAAATGTGTTATCTTTGCAATCGAGTAAACGATACTATTACTTATGTGTAATATAAACGAAAAATCCATGATTGCTGAGAAATCTGATTTGTGCATGTATAAATTGGAGTCGCTGTGCTATCGACTGAAGTGCGCGATAATAGACCACAGTCTGAAACTGCCATCGTTGGTGTCATTCCGTTATTATCTCGATGGCATCTCATCTGAAACCGAACTTGGCGTGGTGGTTGAGATGCTACACGATTGTTGGATGTATGCTTACCCGACGAGCATGTATGATAAATCATTGAAATCCGGATGTTTATGGACTGATGTTTTAGTGGGTGCAACTAAAGTCTTGGATGAGAACGATTATATTGATGTGCTTCATTTAAGATATGCTAGTGAATTTAACACAAACGATAAGTCAAACCCTAAACGACGTTCTTCTGAGGACTATGAGAAGTACTTCGTTAAGCTTTATCATATTGTCAATGATAGATGTTTGAACTTTGGTTTGAGGATAGATGGAAGATTTTTGATAACGCGATTTATGCCGACAGACTTGAGCATGGATGCGTTGAAAGACATTTATCAGTATCTAGTGAGCAAGAAAGACATCGAACCGAATAAAGAAGACGTATTTTTGGCAATCTTCAGCGCTTCGGTGATAGCATTGTCACAGAAATTGAGGTGGACACGTGGGACTAAGAGTGGATATACAAATTATTCTTGTTTGTTCATTCTAATGAGAACATTAGCAAGCAAGAATGTTGATGACAACGAAGTCAAATCCGTGATTACAAGTGTGTTTTGCGAAGGAGACGGAAAGACAATAGATGTGAGTAAATTGAAGAAACGTGGAGAGAGCGCAGACCAACAAGTATTCGATAGAGATATTCAAAAAATCATAGCGAATCATGCGCCAAATTCGGAAAAGGGGGGTACATTGGGGGGAAGCACCGAGTAGAAATAAAAATAAGTGACTGAATTTCAGTCACTTATAAAATCGATTGTGGAGCATAGCGGACTCCATCCATGGATATGATATGTCATGATAATTTCATCA
>DAIOUZ010000136.1:0-9085 GCA_036759285.1 Candidatus Limiplasma sp.
GCTACCGTTCAGGGGACTGGGTCCGTAGGCAACATACCACCAGGCATTGGTCTGGAGCCACATGTCGTAGAGTTCATCCTCCGATGCCGCTGCCGTCGCCTTGGCCGAGTTGAGGATGCCACCTCCCCTCTTGGCGATTTCCTCGTAGCTGAGACCACGGATTTTGTCCACAAACTCCATCTCGCGCGAGTTGGCGTATACCAAGTGCGTGTGCGAATCGCAGAAAGCAGGCATCACCACACTGCCATTGACGTCATGTATACGATGGTTTTCCGAAAGATATTTACGGCAGGCCTCCGAGTCCATCGAGCCATAGTCCTCGATTTTTTTGCCTTTGATATAGAGGAATGCATTTTTGATTCTTCCCGTTTCGGCCATTTCCTTGCCGCGTTTCAGCAGTCGGCCTTGTTCTTCGATGCCGACGAGTTCCTTGATATTGACGATGAGCATAATTCCTTGAAATTTTTGGCAAAAGTAAGGAAAAAAAGGCCATTTGTACGATTTTTGCTATTTTTGTCCCCGAAAAATCGAAACACCATGAAAAAAACTATCCTAATGGCAATGGTCATCCTTGTGACTGCTTTCTCAGCCTGTGCACAAGACAAGAAAGACGAATCAAAAGTCAAGCAACTGACTTACAGAGAGTTCCTCAAGAAGGTCTGGAACTTCGAGAACAACCCGAACACCTTTATATATAAAGGCAAGTTGCCCGCTGTCATCGACTTCTATGCAGATTGGTGTGGTCCATGCCGCCGTGTGGCACCCATCATGGAGAAGCTGGCAGAGGAATATGACGGTCAGTTGGTCGTCTACAAGATCAACGTGGACCAAGAAAAGGACCTTGCCGAGGCGTTCCAGGTGAAAAGCATCCCCATGGTGCTCTTTATCCCCTTGGAAGGCAAGCCGATGATGCAGGTCGGGGCCATGCAAGAGGCTGAATACAAAAAGGTCGTCGAGGAACAATTGATTAAATGACGCTCTTCACCACAGCCTATTTCCCGAGCATCAGCTACATGGCGCGTTTTCTGGCAGAGGATGCGCCTGTCATTGAAGTGTTTGAAACCTACCACAAGCAAACCTACCGCAACCGCTGCCGCGTGATGACGGCCAATGGTGTGGAGAGTTTGAGTGTACCTGTCATAAAGGTCAACGGCAACCACACCATGACCAAGGACGTGGCCATCAGCCCTATTGAGCCGTGGCAACACATCCACAGCCGCTGTCTGGAGTCGGCCTACAAGGCGGCACCTTATTTCGAGCATTATTACGACTACCTAAAACCTATTTTTGAAAGGCATTTCGAGCGGCTCATCGACTTGAACGACGCGGCTTTGAAGGCAGTGCTGAAGATGCTGAAGGTAAAAAAGGAAATCGTTCACACGACGGACTATGTCCGCGAAACGGAGAATGACTTGCGCGAGGCATTTAGTCCAAAGAAACCGTTTGAAGCGAGTCTCTTCCCTACTTATTACCAGGTGTTCAGCGAAAAATATCCTTTTGCGCCTGATTTGAGTGTGTTGGATTTGGTGTTTAATGAAGGGCCGGAGGCGATGGAGTATTTGAGGAGACTTTAATAAAGATTCCCTGCGGGATTAAAGTTTTTCTCAATTTTTTGTTGCATTTGGAAAAATAATTGTATTTTTGCATCATAATTTTACATATCTGTATATTTATATATGATTTTAGGCTTTAATTTATCAGATAATTTAGTTTATAATGGAAGATTATTCAGAATATTCAGTGACAGAATTGGTGAGGTTGTTAGGCTCCCGTTTCAAGGATTATCGATTGAGAGCCAACATGACGCAAAAAGAAGTGGCAGAAATGGCGGGCTTGTCCATGCTGACAGTACATCGGTTTGAGAACGGTACGGTCAAGAACATCTCACTCGGCACGTTCCTCTTGCTCTTAAAAGCCGTCGGGAGTATCAACGACCTGAATGAGCTGATGCCCGAGCAGCCCGAATCTCCTTATTTGTATAAAGACAATCAAAAGAAAGCACAGCGCGTGCGACATGGAAAACCATGAAAGAAGCATTGAAAATATTCCTTTGGGGCATGGAAATCGGTCGCTTGGCATGGCACGAAGGCCGGCACCTGTCCTATTTTAACTACAATCCGGAGTTTCTTCGCGGGAATCTCGACATTGCACCTTTGATGGCTTCCATCCATCATACACTGAGCACTCGCGCCATCTTTGGAGAAGCGGAGCGTATCTACCAGAAGCTACCTTCTTTCATTGCCGACTCCCTTCCCGATGCCTGGGGTAATCAACTCTTTGACCAGTGGCGCAAGGAAAACCATCTGTCCGAAAGAAGTGTGACATCGTTGGAAAAACTGGCCTTCATTGGCAAACGAGGCATGGGCGCGTTGGAGTTTGTGCCAGAGATAGACCGGGGTGCTATGACAGAAAAAATCGACATCAAAGCCTTGGCTGATTTGGCTGAAAAGATTGCCATTGAACGCGAAAACGTGAAGATTTCACCTGACGAGTCACTTACCCTGCAATCATTAATCTCCGTCGGAACATCAGCAGGAGGACGTCAACCCAAAGGAATCATTGCCATCAATAAAAAAACTGGCGAAATTCGCTCTGGACAAATCGATGTCGACCCCAACTATGATTACTGCTTATTGAAGTTTGGAGACGAGAAACGCTCGTCAGCCGAGTTGGAGCAGACTTATTACGAAATGGCTTTGGCAGCAGGCATCAACATGATGGAGTCGCGTTTGCTCGAAGTGGATGGCATAAAACATTTTTTGACCAAGCGTTTCGACCGAAACGAGACAGGAAAGCTCCACACCCAGACCCTTGCGGCAATGGACCCTGAAGCCGATAGTTATGAGAAACTGCTGACCGTCTGCCGCAAACTACACCTGCCCGAAGTGGATTGCCAAGAAGTGTTCCGCAGGCTTGTGTTCAACATCCTAGCCAACAACACCGACGACCACCACAAGAACTTCACGTTCATCATGAACCGTCAAGGATTGTGGCGCCTCTCCCCTGCTTACGACCTGACCTATATCTTCGATACGGGAGGCTATCTGCCCAACAAGGAGCACTGCCTGATGATTGGGGGAAAGATTCGGGATATTAGTTTTAAGGATATACTCTCCTTTGCTGGCGAAAACGGCATCCGCACACCAGAATCTATCATCCGAAAGGTCGCATCTGCTGTGGCTTCCTTTAGGACATTGGCGCAAAAAAACAGAGTGAAAGAGGAATGGATAGGCCGCATCGAAAACTGTTTGTCCGAACACCTTTCCTCATGGGGATTCGCGACAAGCCAAAAGACATTTTCATTCACGGTTCCATCAGGACACAACATCGATGACGCGCACATCGAAGCGGCTTATAAAGGCAACTATCATTTACATGCCACAATCGATGGAAAGACCTACAAGTATATTCTTCGTAAAGGCACGCAAGACCATAACGAGATAACCGAGACTGGCCTGTCGAACCTAACTGAAGATATGATGAAGGAATTAGTCAGCCGCTATTTGCTTCCAAAAGTCTAAGTTCACCTTACCCGAATCTCAAACCCAGACCAGTCCTTATTCTTCGTCAGCAGGTCATAGTAATAACAGATATTCTCCTCGGTGATTTTCTCGCCGTTGACGGAGATGATTTGGTCACCGACCTTGAAGACCTCGTTGCCGTTGATGAGACGGGTGAGGATGCGCAAGGTACCGTCATCAGTAGAAACAGCATACGCTGGTGCTTTAAAAGGCTTGACGACATCGGTGGTATGCGGCCTGACATACACTTTCGGGGTTGCGCCCCAGCCTGCAATAATCCAATCGTATTTCGAAATCGCCTTCAAGCCCATGTTGTTTGACGATATTGATTTCACAAACATGACATCGACTTCCTTGTCGTCACCAGCCATGCTGAGACGCTCTTCGGGTGCAACCACAAAATGCTGTTTCTCAGTATGTCCTCCAATGGCCACACCATACGAGCCTTCGTAAACAAAATCATCTTCTTTTGGAGCCTCAACCCGCTGTTTATCCTGTAACACAATTCCCGCCGCGCTATTGCCTGTATCAAAGAGGCACTCATACTCCATGCCGTTGATTCGAGGATAGACATAAAGCACACCCATATTGAACTTGCATTTGATAGGGATGAACTCTGTTGTGTCGATGCTCATTGAATCAGGGAGTTGATACATCTGATTGTTGGTAAAGTCGATCATATAACGAACCACGTTAAGCCCCTGAAAACCAACAATGTCGTACTTAGCCAAGTCTGATTCCCCATTACATACATGTGATTTCGGATTGAGAACGGCCATGCCCAGCCCTTCCGACACGACCATGTCCGTCTTGATTTTCACTTGTAACGTTGTCACTTTAATCTTTGACTTTTTATCTGCTCCAGACACAACTTGACGATAGAACTTCATCCCTTCGGGTTTGGTGGTTGGCGTATACATCAACGCAGCGAAAGAATTGACGCCCGAATCGTACATGACCGTATCCGTTTTCCCGTTGATTTCAGCCTTAAACAGCATTTTATTCTTGCTATCGACAACGAAATGGATAGTGTCGTACGCCACTTCATCGCCACTATTGTATCTCAGGTTTCCGTCAAAAATCTTAGCTGTGTGAATTATCAATCCAACCGTTCCGCAGGAAGTCATGGCCACCGCCATTGACAAAAACAATAGTTTTTTGAGCAACTTGTTCATTTTTTGAAAGTTATTAAGGTTTTGTAAAAAAAATCACTTCTCCGGATAAGCAATCCTAACGTGATAGATATTCATCAGCTTCTTTTTCAGCACTTTGCGGCAGGTTTCGATGTCGTGAAGGGTGAGGTCGGTGTTGAGGAACTGCCCTGCCTCCATCTGCTTGTTGATGATGTTGTCCACCAGATCGCTGATTTTCTTCTCGTCGGGGTCTTTCAGGCTGTGTGAAGCGGCCTCGATGCTGTCGGCCATCATCAGCACAGCGGTTTCGCGTGAGAACGGCTCAGGACCGTGGTAGGTGAACGGCGTCGGGTCGATTTCCTCGTCGGGATGCGCCTTCTGCTCGTTGATGTAGAAGTAATCAGTACGGCGTGTGCCATGGTGGGTGCGGATGAAGTCGATGATGCGTTCGGGGATATGGTTCTTGTGCGCCATTTCAATGCCGTCGGTCACGTGTGAGATGATGATTTCGGCACTCTCTGTGTTCGAAAGGTCGTTGTGAGGACTATAGGCGCCATGCTGGTTCTCAGTAAAATACATCGGATTCTTGATCTTGCCCACATCATGGTACAAGGCACCTGTGCGGGCCAACACCGTATCGCCGCCGATTTCGAAAAGCACCTCCTCGCAAAGGTTAGCCACTTGGATGGAGTGTTGGAAAGTGCCAGGTGCGGTCGTCGCCAGCTCACGCAGCAAGGGGCTGTTGGTATTGCTCAAGTCCAAGAGCGACAGCGAAGTGGGGATGCCAAAGATACGTTCAAACATGAGGATAAGAGGCTGCGCAAGCAAGGTGAGCAAGGCATTCATCAACAGCAAGAACACCTCCGACCAGTCGACTTCGGAGGTGGAAAGGAAAGTGAAAGCGAGGTAGACCAACAGATAGCCCACATACACAAACAGCGCCGACTGGATAAAGCGGTGATGCGCCCTTGTGTTCGACATGCTGAACACCGTCAGCACCGTGGCCACTAACTGCATGAAAATGAATTGGAAAGGATTGGGAACCACAAGCGAAATCAGCATGACGGCAAAGACCTGGGTGGAGAATGCCAGCCGCAAATTGAAGAACGAGCCGACCATGATGGCCAGCAGACACACCGGCATCATGTAGATAAGCCCAGGCACAACTTTAACCAAGAGAAAACTCGGCAGAATGATAATCAGCATGAGCGTAAGCAGAAGTACCAAACTCTTCAGGTCTGAGAAGACTTTATGATGCAACTTGTTGCCGTACAGGCCCATAAGTGTGAACACCAATGCCACGAGGAAAAGCTGGCTCAACAGCACACGCGTCGACTCGTCGCCCGACATGGAACGCGAAGTGTATTCCCGTTGCAGCGAGTTCAGCACATTATAGGTATGCGCATCAACCAACTCGCCTTCCGTGACCACTTTCTCATCTTTCTGCACCATGCCGTAGGTCAGCGAGACCGACGAAACCGCCTTGTCCACTTCAAGTTTGGTGAGTTCGGCATCGTAAAACACATTTTGGCGAAGGGCACCGTTGAGCAGCTCCGACAACATCTTCTGATTCATTCCCTTTTCGGTCTGCTGCATGATGTTGGCCACGGCATCGGTAGCATCGTTCATGGTGTAGAAATCGCCATAACGGGCGGTGCGCATCACCTTGTTGCGAATGACGCTCACCTCAGTGCTGGCCGTCAAATTGGCCGTGGCGTTGTCGTAGGCCACAATGCCTCGGTCCTCGATGGAGTCGTACACCGAAAACAGGTAATCCATGTTCGCATCCTTATCGAAGCCGCCATGGTCGTCCCATTTCGCCTCAAAGGCATTATACAAGGCATTGCGTGAGGCCGACATCTGCTCTTCATTGAAGACAAAAATCGGCTTCACCTTGGCCGATGCCGCTTCCGTCTCTGCCATCAAAGTCTCGTTGTCCTTGTAAATCGGGAAATCGAAGGGCGCGTATAGGGTCTCGTGCTGCCAAGGCTTCGACAGTTGGTATTCGTATTTGAACTTGCCCGTACGCGGCATCAGCCAACACACCAGCACAATAGCCACCAAAAAAACCAAAACCTTGGCCCAAGTATAATAACTATGCCTTATCTTGTTGAAAAAATCATTTATTTTACTCATAACCAATGATTTAAAAACAACTCTCAATTTAAAAACCGTGTGCTAAATTAAAAAAAACTACAATCGCTTGAAAAAAATCGGCGAAAAAAGGCCATTTGTACCGATATGTTATCTAATTTAGCGGTCAGAAAAAATGGATTTTATGACCTACGGCATCTGCAACTTATCCGCCATCGCCTTGCGCAAGGAAGGCCGCCACGACTCCGAGATGGTGAGCCAACTGCTTTACAATGAGACCTATACTATTTTGGACCAAACCAAAGAATGGCTGCTCGTCAGAACGGGACACGGCCTTTCGCCTTTCCAAGAAGACGAACCCTTGGTGGGCTCAGGGGTTTTTCCATACGACGGCTGGATTCAGGCAAAGCAATTTTGTGAAATCAGCAAAGAGGATTACATTGCATTAAAATCGAAAAGGCCGCTCCTAATTAACAAGCCCATAGTGGAATACCAAGGCAAAATTTTGAGCATGGGCACACCGCTCTACGAGCCGCATCCCGATGCCATTGAGATGCCGACCGAATTCCATCCCGAGATGATGGTGGAGTATGCCAAACTACTGCTCGATACGCCTTATCTTTGGGGTGGACGCACCGTCATGGGCCTCGATTGCTCGGGCATGGTGCAGATCAGCGCCCGCATGGCTGGGCTCCTCCTGCCTCGCGACGCCTCGCAACAAGTCAAGGAAGGCGAGTTGGTGTATTTCCTGCAAGAGACGCAGCCTGGCGACTTAGCTTTCTTTGGTGAAGAAGACGGTCACATCACCCATGTGGGTATCATTTTGGGCGACGAACAAATCATCCACTGCTCGGGCCAGGTCCGCATCGACTATCTCGACCAATCAGGGATATTTAATAAGGAGAAAAACGAGCATACGCATCGGTTGCAGGTGGTGAAAAGAATGTCATGATATTTTAGATTAAATTACCCACGAAATGAAAAAATATGGTTTCGTGGGTAAATAAAAAGCGGCTAATTACCCACGAAATCGTAAAACAGGGTTTCGTGGGTAAATAAAAGACAAAAATGTTTTGTCGATTCAGAATTATTGCTTAGTTTTGCAGCCGTAAATCAACCGTTTAGAACACAATGAGCGACATCATCGGACGAAAACAGCAAATTGAGGAGCTGATAAGCCTTTTTCGCAAGAAACAGTCACAATTGGTAGCCGTATATGGCCGCCGAAGAGTGGGAAAAACATATTTGGTGAGAGAGCTTTTCAAGGAACACTTTGCATTTTACCATACCGGTGTATCTCCTTTGGAGTTGGATGGTACCAATCTACTTGAAGCCCAACTTGAAGCCTTCCATTCCAGCCTTATACGTTATGGCGCCGAGTCAGCCCCACGACCGAAAAAATGGATGGAAGCCTTCGACCGTTTAACAGCACTACTTGAAAAACAAGACAAGAACAAGCGGATGGTGGTGTTCATCGATGAAATGCCTTGGATGGACACGCCTCGTTCTGGATTCGTCACCGCATTCGAACATTTTTGGAATGGATGGGGGGCTGGACAGGACAACCTGATGCTCATCGTGTGCGGTTCCGCCACCTCATGGATCCAAGACAACCTCGTCAATTCGTATGGCGGTCTCTACGACCGCGTGAACGCCGAGATACAGCTCTCGCCTTTCACTCTAAACGAAACCGAGTTGCTCCTGAAATCCCAGGAAGTAACCCTTTCACGCTATGACATTCTGCAACTTTACATGGCCGTTGGCGGCATACCCATGTACCTGAGTTATGTACAGTCAGGTTTAAGTCTAGCGCAAATCATTGACAACTTATATTTTGACCGCAAGGCGAAACTGAAAGATGAATTCGAACGACTGTTCAACTCCTTGTTCAGGTCGCCAGAGCCATATAAAGCCATCATTCGTCTCCTTGCCAAACGCCAAAGTGGATATAGCCGTGAGGAAATCTCCGAGAAAACGGGCATCGTCGCGGGCAAGTCGCTTTCACAAGCACTTCATGCCTTGGAAGCCAGCGACTTCATCGAACGCTACAAACCTTTCGAAAACAGCAAACGGGACCTGCAATACCGCCTCATAGACCCCTTCTGCCTTTTCTACCTCGACCAAGTGGAAGGACGCGGACGAGGTGAACATTTCTGGCGTGACAATGAGAATCACCCTTCTCTCAACCCATGGCGTGGTCGTGCTTTCGAAAATGCTTGTCTGAGCCATGTCAACCAAATCAAAACTGCCTTGGGCGTGGGAGGTGTCAGTTCGGAGAATACCGCATGGACGATGCGGGGCATGGATGGACAAAAAGGAATGCAGATTGACCTCATT
>DAIOUZ010000137.1:0-3100 GCA_036759285.1 Candidatus Limiplasma sp.
GTGTCCATCATTATGATTGTCTCTACTTGCGGTGCTCTCACCTTGGTGCCGATGATGTGTTCCAAGATGCTGGTGATGAACCCGCACCAGAGCAAGTTCCACAAAGCCCTCTTCCGCCCCATCAACAAGGGCTTGGATGCCATCAGCAATGCCTATGCCCGACTCATCAACTGGTGTCTTGGTCATCGCAAGGTGATTATTTTCAGCATGTTGGCACTGTTTATTTTGTCCATCGTCTTCCTCGCCCCGACCTTGAAGACCGAAATGATGCCCAAATTGGATGAAGGCCGTTTGAGCATCAACATCGAGTTGCCGACAGGTACAGGACAAGACGTCACAGGTGCTTTCGCAAAAAGCCTTGCCGAAGATTTCATGCAAATTCCTGAAGTGAAAATCTGTAACTACAGCTTCGGTCAAGCCGACTCCGACAATGCTTTCGCTTCGATGCGAAGCAATGGCACGCACATTATGTCGTTCAACTTGCGCCTCGGCACCAAGACCGAACGCCGCAAGGCAGGTCTGCGCAAGACCAGCGAGGTGGCCGACGAGATCCGCGCCAAGCTCAATGCCATGCCCGAAATCAAGAAAGCCAACGTCAACGAAGGCGGTGGCGGTATGGGTGGCATGAGTACGGTGCAGGTGGAGGTCTATGGTTATGACTTCACCACCACTGATAACGTGGCCAACGAAATCGCGCAGAAGCTCCGCGACCGTGGCATCCTGCAGGTCATTGTGAGCCGTGACGCTTACACACCCGAATATCAAGTCGATTTTGACCGTGAGAAGCTGGCTCTCAATGGATTGAACAGCACCACAGCAGCTACCTATGTCAAAAACCGCATCAACGGATCGGTGGGTTCTTACTACCGCGAAGATGGTGAAGAATACGACATCCGCGTGCGTTATGCCCCTGAGTTCCGCAAGAGTGTGGAAGACATCGAAGACATCAAGATTTACAACAGTTACGGTCAACCCGTCCGTGTGGGCGACCTCGGCATGGTGGTCGAATCGTTGACCCCGCCTCAGATTCAGCGCAAGGACCGTGAGCGTATGGTCAGCGTCACCGCCGTCGTCGGTAAGGGACAGGTGCTGAGTGATGTGGTCAAGATGTGCGAGGAAGTCATTGGCGAGACCGCCATCCCGCCCGAGATTATGACCAAAATCGCTGGTGACTACGAGACCCAACAGGAGATGTTCGGCGACCTGCTCACCCTGCTTGTCCTCATCATCATCTTGGTGTACATCGTGATGGCCTCGCAGTTCGAGAACCTAATGAAGCCTTTTGTCATCATGTTCTCCGTGCCGTTCACCTTCACTGGTGTGTTGCTTGGCTTGTGGGCCACTAACACCGCTTTAGGTGCCATGGCTTTCGTCGGCGTCTTGATTTTGATGGGTATCGTCGTAAAGAACGGTATCGTGCTCATCGACTACACTACATTGCTTGAAGAGCGTGGCGTAGAAGTCAGGGAAGCTACCGTGAGAGCCGCCCGTTCGCGTCTGCGTCCTATCTTGATGACCACGCTGACCACCGTTTTAGGTATGATTCCTTTGGCCATCGGACGCGGCGAAGGTGCCGAGATGTGGAACTCATTGGGTATCACCGTTGCCTGGGGCTTAACGGTGTCGACGCTCATCACCTTGTTGTTGATTCCTGCCTTGTATTGCTCACTTGAGACTCGCGCCGTGCGCAGAAAGAGACGCAAAGCCGAGGAAGCGTTAACTAAAACAGAAAATATCAGATAAGCTGTCAGCTATCAGCAATCAGCAATCAGCTTGCTTATTATGAAATTATTAGCAATTGAGTAAAATGAGAGACTTCCATAATTACAAGGTGTGGTCAAGAGGACATCAATTTGCTTTGAGTGTATATAAGAAAACGAAAGGTTTCCCAAAAGAAGAATTGTTTGGGCTAACTTCTCAGATACGAAGAGCCTCCATGTCCATTCCGTTCAACATTGCGGAAGGCTGTGGAAGAAGATCCGATGCAGAATTTGCTCACTTTCTCAACGTTGCAGCAGGTTCTGCTTCTGAAGTGGAAGAAGAATTGCTGTTAGCTTTTGACCTCGAGTTCCTTGATGAGGAATCGTATCAACAACTCGATAAAGATGTAAAAGAGCTTAAAGCCATGCTTAGTAAATTAATTGATTCAATAAACTAAATATAAAGTCGTTTGCTATCAGTTTCGGTCAACCATGCTGACGGCTGATAGCTGACGGCTGATAGCAATAGAAAATCATGAAAGCGATACTCATCACATATAACCAAGCCTACTACGACGAAATCGCCAAGGTGCTGAACGACAACGGCACGAAGGGCTACACCGAATGGAATGAAATCAAAGGACACGGAAGCAACACGGG
Source organism: Candidatus Limiplasma sp. (assembly GCA_036759285.1). Taxonomy (GTDB): domain Bacteria; phylum Bacteroidota; class Bacteroidia; order Bacteroidales; family F082; genus Limimorpha. The sequence goes on from DAIOUZ010000137.1 coordinate 2,361, forward strand.
CGAACCGCATTACGGCACCCATGCCTGGCCGACCTTGAACAACGCCATCATCAGCATCGTCGACGACGACAAGGTGGACGGCATCCTCAACCAGCTACATGAAAAAGACCTCAAGACCCCAGATTTGGGGCTGAGGGCTTTCTGCTGGAACGTGGAGAAGATGATTTGATTCAAATGAAACGGGGAATCGTTTTGACTTTAATGCTATGGGGCATCACATTGGCTGTCCTTGGACAGAACCAACTAAAGGTGATGACCTATAATCTGCGCCATTGAGCAGGCATGGATTTGGTCTTGGACTATGACCGCACCGCTACCGTGATTGCCCAGCAACAACCTGATGTAGTTGCCCTTCAAGAATTGGACAGCATGACTGGTCGAAGCGAGCATTGCTATCAGTTAGGCGAGTTAGCCAACCGCACACAATACTATCCAGTTTTCGGCAGTGCCATCGAATTTGATGGAGGCAAATACGGCGTTGGCATCCTCTCTCGCGAATTACCAATAAGCTCAAAACGCATCCCCATGCCCGGAGAGGAGCCTCGTGTGCTGTTGGTGGTGGAGCTACAGGATTATGTGATGGCATGCACCCATTTGGACCTCGAGGAGGAACAACGATTGGCATCTGTCCCACTCATCGTGGAAGAGGCCCAACGTTGGCAGAAGCCTTTTATCCTAGCAGGGGACTGGAACGACACTCCCGAATCGGAGCTGTTGCAAGAGATGGCGAAATACTTCAC
>DAIOUZ010000137.1:3110-8597 GCA_036759285.1 Candidatus Limiplasma sp.
GCCCGACGGAACCCCCTTCACCTACGGCGAGTACTTCACCATCCTTTCCAACGACGAAGCCTCCTTCCCTGCCGACAAACCGCAGGAGTGCCTTGATTACGTTGCCACGTTCAAAAGCCATCTCGCCGAGACGATTGAATCACAAGTGATTGATGAGTCTGAGGCATCGGACCATCGGCCAGTAGTAGTAAGGATGCTGTTTCGTTGAGGGTTAAATTGAGGATTAAAGAGCCAAATCAATGAATGCAACTCCAGAATAATCTACTCATCATCGTTATTCCGTCTTACCACGATCGAAGCCGCCTTTTGCATTGGTTTACAATATTTTACATACAACTCTTTATTCTCCTCACGGAACAACTTACTGTCGAATTGCATGATAGTCTTTGACGGTATATAACTAACTGTAAACCTTCTAGATACAGCTTTTTCTTCGCCTTGAAGTTCCATTTGTTGAAGCAAGTCCTTTCTTAACGCCGCAATCTTATCATCAATATCTCTTTTTTGGTCAAGAAGATACGTCAATTCTCTTTCATATTTATCAAACCAATATTCTGGTTCTTCGTCCATAAGTAGTTTTTTCAAACGAGCACGGACTGCTCCTTCATTTCGCTCGAATCGAATCATTATTTCCTCAACTGAAGCACCTTGCTTATGCATTTCCAAGAGGAGAGCATCATCTTCTTGACTCCACTTTGCATAGGCATTCGGATGCAACTGCTTTTGCAGTTCCATATACGAAATTGACTTGTCGAAAGAAAAAGCGTTAGTAGAGTCTGTTTCTAAAACTGGTGGCAAGACCGCAGCTACCAACTTGAAATGGAATCCTTCGAACTCCAAACCCAATGAGAGGGTTAAATAAACACCATTTAAGTCCGCGTATCTTTGAGGATTCTTTTTGAATGTCTCCAAAAAACAGGGGTCGGTTATGGGGAAGTCATAATTTGAGCCATAGTATGTGAATTTCATCCGATACTTCGACTTTTCCCTTTCTTCGTCAATGTATGCACTTGCCTTCTCTGGATGTATCAACATCAAAGAATAGTCAAGCCTATTGATCATTGTTGCAGGGATGGCCTTTCCCCTGAAATAAAAAACTGATTGATGTACAGGGTCAACAAGTTGTCTCAAGAATTCCTCATTGCATTCAAGGTTGTTGGGGCAACACTCTATTCGTGAACAGTGCACATCCTCAGTGTGCGCCTTATCTGGACAAGGAACCACATCTATCAGCTTCACCAATGACAACACTTTAATTCCTTGTGCCAATGAGATGGGTATTTCACCGTTTTCAGCCATGGAAACAGGACGAATCCAACAAGGGCGACCATCATTATGACGAGCAATAGACATCTGTCCTTCTGACTTAGGCACAACTTCGACACCCGCTATGCATCTCCCTCCATGTTTATATGAATTGGCCAAACAAATGAAATATTTATCCATAACAATCAGATAAGATGAACTATCGTGACTTTTTCTTTGCTGTGCTTCTGCATGTATTCAGCCAACAGCCTACGATGGCATTGTTCGACCGTGTCTTCACTGCAAAGGAAACATGAGCCATCAAAAGACTTTACACCATATTTGTGCAGAACATCTCTGTCTTTCAACAAACCCGTATAAACTTTTACATATTCCTCCCAAGTCACCTCTTGCTTGTGCCATTGGTCCAGCAATTCTTTTGTTGGAGTAAAATCGGCGATGTGTTTGTAAGGAATATGACAAATTTCCTTGACGAAAAACTCCAAATCTTTTCCCTTTGCGAAGCCTGCCAGTTGGCTACTATTGCTAATGCGGACATCTACCAGTTGTTTGACATCATTATCCCTTAGCAAATTAAAGAATCGCTCAGCACTTTTCTTAGTAAATCCGATAGTGTATAATGTAATCATGTCAACAATCCTCTTCCAATTGCAATTCTGGTTTATACCCTATCTCTTTGTTTTTCAATCGATAAGCATCATTTCTTTGGTCTTCCTCCGAATAAGTGCCAAAAAGAAGATCAACCTCTGAAAGATGATACTTTCGGGAATGTAAAAACTGGTTAATCATCTCCTTTTCCAGCAAAGCATGGGAAGCCAAAGTACCATCTTTTAAGATGTGTTGTACGTCAAGACCTAGGTCGTAAAAAAACCGTGAGACCATCGAGAAACGATGACATTCCAAAGGATCCGCCTCAGAACACATGAGTGCAATCTGATACCCTTTTTCCAAACCTTTCATCACTCGTGCCACGCCTTGTTGAAACAAGGGGGTTTTGACAGCTTGTTCAAAATTCACTTGTCCACTTTCGTCAATACTATCAGTGCGTCTTGCACCAAACTCGTCTCCAAAATGTAAATACTGGATACCATGGCTTTTCAAAAACCACTTCAAAGCTTCTTGATTGAATTGCGGTGAATATTTGCTAGCTGGCACACTTCTGACATCAACAATACAGTTGATACCATAGGAAGCTAGCAACACAAGAAACTCTTCCTGTGTCTGGCTTGAATGTCCAATGCTATAAAGTCTGTAACCTCCCATGATTATAACCCTATCTGAACGCAAAAATACAAAAAAATCCGATATTTTGAAATGAATGCACTCTTTTAATGCCTACTTACCAACAAAATTACTCTGATACTTAAACAGAATGAACTGGTCAGCATGCATGTCGTAATCAATGGTGTGGACACAAAAACGGCAGTATTCGTATGTACCATCTTCTAGGAGCAGGCGCCCAACATAGCCGTCTTGTAGATTGATATGTTGGATGGTATCCGTCCAGCCGTTTTTGGGGATTTTGTTGACCATCCTCAGCCGATACACCAAGTCCTTCACAAAGGCGAACTCCACCTGGTCTGAGCCCGTGTTTGTAATATTGAAATCATTGTCGGCAACGATGTTCACATCACCCTGAGAAAAGAAGTTGTAACCTTCAGTTCGGCCTAAATAGACCCAAGCGACATCAAAATCCGTCTCTTGACTATCACATGCAAACAGTCCTAAACATAGGAACAATGCTACAATTATCTTTTTGGTTTTCATATTATTATCCTCCTATCTCATCCAATTCGAGCCAACGTAGCTCTTTCTCGTCCAACAAATCCTTAATCTCCTGCAAGCGGTTACCCATCTGTTGCAGTTTCTGGTAGTCGGTCTCGCTGTTTAATGCTTCGGTTAAAGATTGTTTTTCGGCTTCAAGGTCAACCATTTCTTGTGCCAATGTTTCATATTCACGCTGTTCCTTAAAGGAACGCTTCACCTTCTCGCGCTGCTTCACAGGCCTTGGTTCTTCCTTTTTCTGCTCTGATTTCTCCTTACGCTCCTCACGCTGTTTTGCGTCCAGATAATCTTTGTACTGGCTGTAGTTGCCCATAAAGCCTTTCACCATGCCGTCGCCTTGGAAGACGAAGAGCTGGTCGACGACCTGATCCATAAAGAAACGGTCGTGCGAGACCACCAAAAGGCAACCTTTGTAGCCTTGAAGAAAATCCTCCAACTTCTGTAAAGTCAGCAGATCCAAGTCATTAGTTGGCTCGTCGAGGATAAGAAAGTTGGGATTCTGCACCAGGATGGTCAATAAATAAAGTCGTCGCTTCTCGCCACCGCTGAGCAGGGCAACTGGCTGACGATGCATCTTATATGGGAACATGAAATGCGCCAACAGCTGGTCGGCAGTATAGACCTTATCTTTGCCATAGTACATCACCTCAGCGATGTCGCGCACTGTGCTAATCACTGTCTTACTCTCGTCGAACTGGATGCCTTCCTGACGGTAATAACCATAGGTCACGGTCTCGCCTGTCTTCACTCTTCCCTTGTCAGGCAACATTGATCCAGTGATAAGGTTCAAAAAAGTGGACTTTCCCACTCCGTTCCTGCCAATCAAGCCAATACGCTCGCCACGCTTGAAGACATAGTCGAAGTCCTTAAGCACAGTGAGGTCGCCAAACGACTTCGACACATTGCTGAGTTCCAATATTTTGCCACCTAAGCGTTGCATCTGCAGGCCAAACTCCAAACGTTCGTCTTGTTCCTGATATTTCGCGCGTTCCTTTAGGTCATAGAACGCATCAATGCGACTCTTCGACTTGCTCGTTCGGGCCTGCGGCGTGCTGCGCATCCACTCCAACTCGTATTTCAGCAGCTGGCTGTTGCGTTCAGCCGTGGCACGTTTCACTTCCTCTCGCTCGCGGCTCTTCCTGACATAATAGTCAAAGTTACCATTGTGAGTGTACATCACGCCTTGATAGAGCTCAAAAATCTTATTACACACTCTATCAAGGAAATAGCGGTCGTGCGTCACCATGAGCAGTGTCATGCTCGACTGGGTAAGGAACTTCTCCAACCACTCCACCATCTCCACATCCAGATGGTTGGTGGGCTCGTCAAGAATCAAGAAATCAGGCTCATGCAGCAGCACCAAGGCCAGAGCTAAACGCTTTACCTGTCCGCCCGAGAGTTCGTCGACCGACTGCTCTAGGTTCGTGATGGCAAAACGCGTCAAATACTGTCTTGCCTTGAGGTGTTGCTCTTCGTTGAGGTCGGCCAACAAGTCGGAAATCCGTGTCCCTTTCGGATACACGGGCAGCTGTTCCAAGTAGCCGATTTTGAGGTCGTTGGCATAGGTGATCGTTCCCGAGTCGGGCGACTCTTGCCCCACCAAGATCTTCAGCATCGTCGACTTGCCCGAGCCGTTGGTAGCAATCAATGCCGTCTTGTCGCCCTTCTCAATGCCGAAGGTGACGTCTTCGAACAGCGTCTTGATGCCGTACGACTTGGATATCGCGTTGACCGACAAATAGTTCATTTCGCGAAACGCTTGACGTATTCAATGGGATACTGTGACTTCTCCGACACCTGTTCCACCGTCATGCCCGATGCAAACAAGCGCTTGATGACGGCATCCATCGGCTCACCAACCTCAATGATATGGAAATCAGGGTCATAGAAGCGAACAATGCGTTGTCCCCAAGGTGCTTCCTCGACAGGGTGGACATACTGGATTTCAGGAAACTCCTTCAGGTATTCAAGGAACTTGTCGAAGTCTTTCTCCTCGAAATAAAGCTCGGCGTTATTCGACTTCCTACGAACCGTGTTTGTATGGATCATTGCTTTCCATTTCTTCACCTCCTGAAGTGCGAAACCGCCTTCAAATTGGACATTCTCGCCAAAATTAAAGGCAACGCGATCGCCAATCACCTCCTCATAGAAAGTGATTGCCTTTTCCATATCGGTAACCACCAGCAACGGGCATTTGAATTTCAACATATCGCATAGTTTTGATTCTGCAAAAATAAAAAAAGCCTCGCATCCACTGACACGAGGCTCTAACTTTTTACCCTACCTTATTTCTCTTCCTTGGGAAGTACTGCAAACTTGTAGACACAGATTTGATGGTACTCCTCGCCAGGTCTCAAGATTGGCTGAGGTGCCAAGGCCTCATGGTTGATGGCATCGGGGAAGAACTGAGGTTCAAGAGCCAAGCCTTCACGGAAG
>DAIOUZ010000137.1:8607-9018 GCA_036759285.1 Candidatus Limiplasma sp.
TGCCTATACCCTTGCCGCTGAAGAAGTTACCGCTATAGAACTGCAAGCCCACCTGATTGCTCCATACCTGCATCTCACGACCGCTTTTGGGTTCAGTGAGGGTGGCGCACCAAGTATAAGCTTTCGGATCGCTCTTGTCGATAATCCAGTTGTGGTCGTAGCCTTTCGCGTTCTTCAGTTGCTCGTCATCGGCAGCGATGTTGTCGCCAATGCGGTGTTTCTCGCGGAAATCAAACGGGGTTTCCTTCACGCCCGAGAACTTGCCATTGGGAATCAAATGCTCGTCAATAGTGGTCATGTAACGCGAGTTGATTTGCAATTCATGATCAAGGATGGTACCATTGCCTTCACCTTTCAGGTTGAAGAAGGAATGATGCGAGAAGTTGCACAAAGTGGGTTTGTCGGTCGTGG
>DAIOUZ010000138.1:0-8618 GCA_036759285.1 Candidatus Limiplasma sp.
AATCCTAAAGGCACAAAAAAAAGAGGATGACTACTTTTTAGTCACCCTCCTACGGCCGACGCACCATGCAATCCCACGTTTTCCCAAATGCAATGAAAATGGTTGGGCATGATGATCATTTCATGACAAATGATGTCGGGAAATTTGTCTTGCGTTTTGTTATACCATTTTTCCACCATCCGACCGGCGTCGTTCAATATCATTTCGTTGTTTTTGATCTCACCGAACAGGCATTCGCGATTCTGCGTGCAAATGGTGACAAAATAAAGGCCTTCCGTGGAATAATCGTAACCCTTTAGGCGAATGGAACGGCGGTGGTGGATGTCGGGGTCGTAGGGGGACATGGATATTCGTTTGATTCTTCGGGACAAAATTAAGAAAAATCCCGTCGCGTTTCCGCGTTGTATCCTTTTTTGTATCTTTGCACCGAGTTCGGGGAGAAATGCTTTGCATTCGGCGAAGCCAAATCCGAACCCTTTATTGACCAGCGTTTGCTGTTATTCGGAATGCTCTAGAACCTGAGAAATTCAAAAGAAGCAATCACACGAATAAGTCGCAAACGTCTGTGCGTTTAGCATGGACGTGACTTATCCGTGATTGCAGGTAATTCTCAGGACCTTAGAGCATGGAAAAAAGAGCGTTCCATGCTTTTTGGTTTTCTGGGGGTTCCTGCTATCCGAAGATAAGCAATGCGCACAAATGCATAGCGTATGGCTAACAATACGAACCTCGGCGCGGCAAAGGCGGCGAAGAACGATGAGTTCTACACGCAGTATGCCGACATCCAGAAGGAGGTGAATGCCTATCTGGAATACAATCCTGATACCTTCCGCGACAAGACGGTGCTGCTGCCTTGCGACGACCCTGAATGGAGCAATTTCACCCGATTCTTTGCGCAGAATTTCGAGCGGTTAGGGCTGAAGCGGCTCATTAGCACCTCGTATGCTGTAGAAAGCAAAAAATATAAGGATTATCAACCGACACTTTTTGAGACGGAGAGCCCTTGGTTTGATGCCGACAAGACTCGCACAAAGGGGAAAATTTTCGAGCTTACCAGCGACACCAACCAAAACGGGCGCATTGACATTGACGATTTGGAATGGCATTACCTAGAAGGTGATGGTGACTTCCGCAGCAAAGAGGTCTGTCAGTTGCGCGATGAGGCGGATATCATTGTGACGAATCCGCCGTTCAGTTTGTTTAGGGAGTTTGTGACATGGATAATAGAGGCGGGGAAACAGCTATTGGTAATTGGTAATTCTAATGCAGTTACATATAAGGAAATATTCCCTCTTGTTAAGGCTAATCGTCTTTGGTTAGGTGTTACTGGCTTTATGACAGATATGGTTTTCGGAGTCCCTAAAGGAACAATAATTGACCCTAAAGATAAAGCAAAAGCAGCAAAACTTGGATATGAAGGAGACTATACAAGGTTGGGTAATTCATGTTGGTTTACAAATATCGATCAAGGTCGTCGACATGCTCCTTTGCAACTGATGACGATGAAAGATAATATAAGGTATGGCAAACACAGAGAACTTTGTGAGAGGGGATATTTACACTATGAGAACTATGACGCTATTGATGTTCCATATAACGACGCAATTCCATCCGATTATGATGGAATAATGGGCGTTCCAAAGACTTTCTTGGATAAGTATTGTCCAGAGCAATTTGAGATAATTGGTATTGCTGAAGGTGATTCAGGCAAAGAGCTTGGATTGAAACCCTTTGACCGAGAATTGAAAAAACTAAACCCAAGTCTTCGTGATGGCCAACTTTATTATATGATTGACGGTAAACCTGAAAAACCATACGCACGAATTCTAATCCGCAAAAAACAACAACCATGATAGCAACACTTTACCAAGACTGGACCATCGGCGACATTTGCAAGGGTTTCCAGTATAATGAATATGAAGGGAAAGGTCTCTATGGCCTTTCGGGGCGGCTGACTATCCAGCCAGAGTTCCAACGCCATTATCTTTATGCAGAAAACGGTGGCAAGAAAGAAGTGGACGTGATTCAGTCCGTGCGCAATGGTTATCCTTTGGGGCTTATCTATTTCTCAAAGGAGGGCGAAGACCATTACGAGGTCTTAGACGGTCAACAGCGCATCACTTCGTTGGGGCGCTTCATCACTGAGAAGTTCGCTTGGATTGATGCTGACGGCAAGCCGTGGTATTTCACTGCCTTGAACAAAGACGAGCAAGAGAAATTCCTCAATACCAAACTGCTCATTTATGTCTGTGAAGGCACAGAGAAAGAAATCAAGGACTGGTTCCGCACCATCAACATTGTGGGTATACCGCTCAACGCACAGGAAACCCTCAACGCCGTGTATTCCGGTCCTTTCGTGACTAAAGCCAAGGAGGAGTTAAGCAATTCCAACAACACCAACATCAACAAATGGAGTTGTTTCATCTCTGGCACAGCCAAGCGGCAGGATTTCCTGGCAGCAGCGTTGGATTGGGTGAGCCATGGTCATACGGAGGACTATATGGCTGCCCATCGTTACGACGACAACATTCAAGAGTTGAAGGCCTATTTTACCTCTGTCATCGATTGGATTACCTCCGTCTTCGATATCTCGCCTGAGAAGGAGATGTGTGGCCTGAAATGGGGTGAATTGTATGAGAAATACCACAAGAAAGCCTATGACCCTGCCGTTGTGGCCGATAAGGTGCGCGAACTGTATGAGAGTTTCTACGTCAAGGAGAAAAAAAGCATATTTGAGTACATCCTTGGCGGTTGTCAGGAGCCTCGCCTGTTGAATGTCCGTGTGTTCGACGAGCCGACGAAAAAGGCCGTCTATGCCAAGCAGACCTCAGCCGCGGGAACAGAAGGCATTTCGAATTGCCCGTATTGTGCCATTGGCCACGATGCCAACCGCACTAGAATATGGAAATTATCGGAAATGGATGCCGACCACGTGACGGCTTGGAGCAAAGGCGGCGAAACCGATATCGCGAATTGTCAGATGTTGTGCAAGACGCACAATCGGGCAAAAGGGAATAGATAAACGATTTATATTTGTAGGGGCGGACCTGCGTGTCCGCCCTCCCTAATGCGCGTGTCGTTGTTTTCAACAGGGCGGACCTGTGTGCCCGCCATTTTTAATCGATTGTACCCGTTTTTAGGGCGGACACATGGGTCCGCCCCAACGGTGACGCGCAATCCAATCCCGGATTTTATCAAATTCAATGGAAATGGTTTGGAATAATCATCAAATTGTCTTTTTGATTTTGCCAAAAACCTTTACCTTTGCCCCAACAAAATCAAAGAACATCATGAACATAAATCGTATAATGTTGTCTTTTGTCCTGCTGGCGTTTCTCCCCTTAGGTCTGTCAGCCCAACAATCCCTTGATTCCGAAAAGACAAAGAAGCCAGGCATCGTCGCCCATCGGGGATTCCACCAGTTTGAAGGCTCGGCCGAAAACAGCGTGTCTGCCATGCAATGGGCCGTCTCCTTCGGCTTCGAAGGCACTGAGTTCGATGTGCAGCTCACAAAAGACGATGTCGCTATCGTCTTTCACGATGCCAAAATGCAAGGCCTCACCATCTGCGAAACGCCTTTCGACACGCTTCGAAAACAACAGGCATTCACCCTAAGAAGCGGTGAGTCCGTGCCGACCCTCGATGAGTTTATGGCGGCCTGTAGCCAAGCCCTTCAGAAGCAACGTTCAAGCGAGAAGCACACAAGACTGTTTTTCGAGATCAAGCCTCATGCCTCGGCAGTTCAACGCTATCATTTGATTGGTCAAATCATTGAAACCATTGGAAAATACCAGCTTCACGACGATATTTTCTTCATCTCTTTCGACTTGGAGGCCTGCATGTTGCTGGCTCAACTGATGCCAGATATCCCCGTGGCTTACCTCGAAGGCGACCTCTCGCCCGAAGCGCTTAAAGAAAAAGGTATCACCGACATCGACTACCATTGGAGCAAGTTCATCGACCATCCAGAATGGATTGAGGAAGCCCATAATCTTGGCATGACGGTCAACGTCTGGACGGTTAACACGCCTGAAAAGGCCAAGGAAATGCTTCGTTTGGGAGTGGATTATATCACCACAGATGAGCCTCTCAAAATGCGGGAATGGTTGGGGTTTTCTGACGACCCGAAAGAACAATAGAACAACATTTACCTTTGGCAAAACAAAAATAATCATACTTCTATGAAAAAAACTATGCATATCCAAGAAGAGGCCGCACGTTGTCTGCTATGTGCCGACGCGCCCTGCAGCAAAGTCTGCAAAAACGGCGACCCTGCCCGCGCCATCAGGGCTATACGGTTTGGCAACGAGGCTATTGCCGGACTATGGCTCGACAAATGCAGCGAAACAGAACTGCAAGCCGCCGAACAGGCCTGCATCCATTACGACAGACCTATCCGTATCAAGGAACTGGCAGCAGCCGTCAAGGGGACGATGCCCCGAAAAGACTCGCCCAGCCTTGCCATTGATTTCTGTGGCATCCATTGCGAGAGTCCCTTCTTCCTCGCTTCATCGGCCATCTGCACCAATTATGAGATGGTGGCACGTGCGTTTGAAGCGGGATGGGCGGGGGTGTTCTACAAGACCATCTGCATGGAGGACATCCAAGAGGTGTCGCCTCGTTTCGATGCTGTGTACGATAGCGGCAACCACGGAAACTTCTTCGCCTTCCGCAATATGGAGCAGTTGAGCGAGAACCCTGTGGAGATGGACTTCGATATCCTGCGGAGACTGAAACAGAATTATCCCACGAAGGTGGTTGTCGCCAGTATCATGGGGCAGAACGAAGAAGACTGGATTAATCTGGCCAAGATGGCCGAGGAGGCTGGCTGTGATGCTGTGGAGCTCAACTATTCCTGTCCACAGATGCGCCAGACGGGTATGGGTAGCGATGTGGGACAAGACCCCGAATTGGTCACTTTCTTCACGGCATACGTTAAGCGCAGTGTGAAGATACCCGTCATCCCCAAGATGACACCCAACATCGCCCATATCTCAAATCCGGCCATGGGTGCCTATTTTGCAGGAGCTGATGCCATCTCTGCCATCAATACCATCAAAAGTGTGACGCTGGGTGAAGGCTCTGAGGTGAACGGCTGCCAGACGGGTTCTGGACTTTCGGGACGTGCCGTCAAGCCCATTGCCTTGCGCCATATTCTGGCCATGGTCAAGAATCCCATGATGAAGAACATCCAATACAGCGGCATTGGCGGCATCGAGACGTGGCGCGACGCGTTGGAATTCATCCAGTTGGGCTGCCGAAACGTGCAGGTGTGCACCGCCGTGATGCAGTATGGCTACCGCATCATCGACGACATGATTCTGGGCTTGCAGCATTATATGGCTGAGAGGGGCATCGAGCACGTTGACGATTTGGTTGGTGAACTGCTGCCCAAGTTCTATCTGCCCACCGACCTCAACCGCGATACCATGGTATATCCTACCTTCGACCATGAGAAATGCATCGGTTGTGGTCGTTGTTACACTTCCTGTCAAGATGGTGGTCATCAAGCCATTACCTTCGACTACGACCTGCGTCAGCCGCATCTCAACGGAAAACGTTGCGTGGGCTGCCACCTCTGCCGACTGGTTTGTCCCGTGGGCGCCATCGGCTTGGCTAAACGCGTTGTAAAGAAGGATAAAAGAATTGACTAATAAAAGTTGAGATTCCCCTGCGGGGAATGGAGTTTAGTATTTGTTATATTAAGCGGCGGCACGTGCTGTTTACCCGATGAAAACACTACATGCCGCAGCATTTTTAGTGGATGAATTCTCCATTCCCCGCAGGGGAATCTATTTAGCCTTAGAATCTCAATGTCAGATTTCCCATCACATTGAAGCCCGCCATCGGGATGAAACCGATTTGGTAATAGCGGTTGTCGTTCGGGTGACCGTAGCTGTCGCAGATGGCCGAATAAACCCAGCCGCTGGCGGCGTAACGTTTATTGAAGATGTTGTTGAAGTTCACTTTGATGATGGCTTCTTTGACGACCTTCTTTAGCTTAAGCGTATAGCCAAGGCTCACGTTCGAGGTGCTGTAGGCTGGCAGCGAGCGGTCAAGATTTTGGGTGTTGTCGAGATACATCCTTGAGACGTAGTTGGTGTGCCAGATGGCTTGGAAGCCCTTGTGATGGAAGGTGACGAAACCGTTCAAAATGGCCGAAGGCGAGAAAGCCAAAGTCGAGTTGTCGTAATGGATGGTGGTGAAGCCCGTTTCGCTGTCCCAATCCTCGACCACCTCGTCGAAGTCCTTGATCTTGTTTTGGCTCAAGGCGGCGTTGGCCTCGATGGTCAACCATTTGGTGGGGCTCACGCCAGCCTGCAGCTCGACGCCCATGCGGTATGATTTCTTGATGTTGGTGGTGAGGGCCTCGCCAATGTCGCTCAATTCACCAGTTTGCACAAACTGGTTGGTGTAGTCCATATAATAAAGGTTGGCTCCGGCTTGCCAGATGCAGCCGTCGTAATTGTAACCCAACTCATAGTCGAGGAGTTGCTCGGGCTTCGGGAAGGGGTAGGAACCGTTGTCGGTGAAGTTGTTACGCTCGGGCTCGCGGTGGCTCATGGCCACGGAAGCATAGGCGTGGTGGTCGTTTAGATTCCACGAAATACCACCCTTAGGGTTGAAGAAAGGATAAGTCTCATAGATGTTGAGCGGTTGGTTGTAATAGCCGCTCTCATCATCGTAGAATTTATCATTGATGCCGGTGGTTTTATAGGCCACATAACGGAACTGCAGGTCGCCAAAAACACTCCATTGCTCAGTGATGTTGAAAGCCGACTTGACGAAGGCACTTCCATCTAGTTTGTTGGCATCGGAGTCGTAGTATTTGTGATCTCCATTGTATAAATACTTTGCGGCAACGTCTTCGTTAGCAATGTAGCTGATGTATCCGAAATGGTTTCCTATGAAATTTTGTAAAGCGACACCGCCAATGACATCCCATCTCTCGTTTTTGTAATTGGCGTTCCAAATCATGCCAAAAGTATGCTGCGTAAGACCTTTCTTGCGCACAAAATCAGTCCTTTTCACAATGCTTCCGTCAGGATAGGTATAGGTCAACCCGAACTTCGAGAGTTTATTGTTGGGGCGGAACTCCTCATAATAGCCGTAGCCGTAGGTGTAGTGTAAAGTGGCCGAGGTGCTCCAGTGTTCGTTGATATTCCAAGCGGCTGAAAGGAGGTTGTGGTCCTGCCAGAAGTTGTCGGTGGTGCGGTCCCAATAGCTGCCATCATTCATTTGGTAACGAGCGGTAACGTAGTGCCCGTTCTCATTTTGGACGAAATTGCCGTCTTCATCGGTGACGAGGTATTCGTACAAAGAATTGTATTGTCCCAAACCCACATTGTACATGTCGGCATAGGTTTTGATGCCCGTCGTGATGCCATACGTGCCGTCCATGAGGCTCATGTCGTTGCTGCCCGCCGTCACACCGTTCCAAGCCTGACCAGTCTTCTCGAAGTTGCCGATGTTTTTATAACGGAGTTGGAAGTTGTTGTTGATATAGGTAATGCCGCCGTAGTAGCTTCCGCTGCGGCCCTTCGTGCCATGGATAAAACCGTTGGTGCTGGTCTCATGGTAGGCACCGTCGATGACGAGGTGGTTCCACAATAGTCCGGTCGAGGCCTTCGCGCCGAAGTTGAGGGTGTTGAATGAACCGTAAGAACCTGTGATTTCAGCACTTGGTACCAAAGAAGGTGTCGCTGAGGATAGGGCTACTGTGCCGCCGAAGGCACCGTCGCCGTTGGTAGAGGTACCCACGCCACGTTGGATCTGTACTGAGCCCAGCAGCGAGCCGTAGCTGTTCATATTGGCCCAGAACACGCACTGGTCTTCGGGCGAGTTGAGCGACACACCGTCTAGGGTGACGTTGATACGTGAGTCACCAGCGCCACGGATGCGCATGTAGGACGTACCTGTGCCAACACCGTTCTCGCTCCAGGCGATGATGCCAGGTGTCTTGGCAAACAGGAAGGGCAACTCCTGACCCGTTTTTGAGAATTCACTAAGCTCTTCCTTCATGATGTTGGTGACAGCAAAAGGCGCGTTTTCCTGAACGCGTACGCCGCTGACTACCACCTCGTTAAGCAATTCGTACTTCGTAGTGTCATTCACTGCGTTGTTGTTTTGGGCATTCACACTTGCCGCAACGAATAATGCGGCAAAAACAAATGAAAGTCTTTTCATCTCTTGTACTTTTAGTTTAATAAATGTGAAGGGGAATGCTCGAATTCTATCCAATCCCTACGCCGGCATTATCCGGATCAGGTTAGAGGGTATGTTCTCAGCCGTTTATTTCAACAGCACCCCTTTGTAATTCGTCGGCAAAAATACAGCTTTTTTGCTTTGGTTGAGAAAAATGCATTAGAAAATCATAATTATGAAAAGTTTGTGTAATTTTGCAGCAAATAATGAGTTATGGGGAAGCTGGCGTTTATACTTAGTTTCATCCTTTCCGTTTTTCCTGCAGATGTCAACGAAAGAAGGCATATTCATGTTGTAAGAAGAGGCAGTAAGCAATCACATCGTGGTGATACGGTTGCGAAAATTTGGATTGAAGAAAATGGAGTGAAAAAGATAGAAGTGGCTTGGTCGGAGCTGACTGCTGATGAGGAGGC
>DAIOUZ010000139.1:0-8522 GCA_036759285.1 Candidatus Limiplasma sp.
GCATTGAAGATAATCCTGCATATCACCAACCATTTTTGGCAACATTACCAAAAGTAAAGCTTATTCCATCTCCGAACAAATCACCGTGCCGTTGTTGCAGTTGGCGATGCGCGATGGGTATTTCTGCATAAGTGTGTAGTTGTGCGTGGCCATCAGCACGGCGGTACCGTTCTCGCTGATGCGACGGAGAAGTTTCATCACCTCAATGGTGGTGTCGGGGTCGAGGTTGCCGGTGGGTTCGTCGGCAATGATGACATCGGGGTCGTTGAGCAGGGCGCGGGCGATGGCGATGCCTTGCTGTTCACCGCCTGAGAGTTGATGAGGCATGCTCTTGCGCTTGTCGGCCAGTCCCACCTTCGTCAGCACCTCATCGATACGCTTCGAAATCTCGTTGGGTTCTTTCCAACCTGTGGCACCCAGCACAAACTCGAGGTTTTTCTCCACGGTACGGTCAAACAGCAGCTGGAAATCCTGAAACACGATGCCGATTTTGCGGCGCAGATAGGGGATGTCCTTCTTGCGCAGCTGGGTGAGATCGTAGCCTGCCACGCGCACGATGCCGTCGCGGGCGGGCAGTTCGCCGTACAATGTCTTTAACAAGGAGGATTTTCCGCTTCCCGTGCGACCGATGAGGTAGATGAACTCACCCTTGTTGAGTGTCAGGTTGACGTTCGACAAGACGAGGTTCTCTCGCTGGAAAATGGATGCGTTTCTGATTTCTATGATGGGTTCAGCCATATTTTGTTATCTTTTGAGATTCCCTTCGGGAATGGAGTTTTTTCTTAGTATCCAGCGGCGGCAACAAATATTAACGGGTTATGTAGTGCCACCTGCCGCCGCAGTAAAACATAGCACTAATTGCCATTCCCGAAGGGAATCTGATGGTAGTTTACCAGCTTCCACTTGCTCCACCGCCACCGAAGCCTCCTCCTCCAAAGCCTCCGAAGCCGCCGCCTCCAAAGCCGCCACCTCCGAAGCCGCCACCTCCAAAGCCACCTCCGCCCGTAGGAATCCAAATGGTGCGCTGGCCGCCACCGGAATAGTTCTGGTTGCCGTTGCTGGAACGGAAAATGAGTATGAGGGCAATGATGAAGATAAGGATGAGCCAGAGGGGGATGGGGCTACCTCCGTTAACGTATTCATCTTGGGTAAACTTGCCAGCACATAAGTCTATGATGACGTTGATGGCATTGTCGATGCCCGTGTAATAGTCGTCCTCTCTGAACGCGGGAATCATCTCTTTCTCGATGATTTGCTTGGCAGTGGCATCAGTGACGAATTCCTCCACGCCATAGCCCGGGCTAATGTTGACTTGGCCTCTTTCGTTGCCTTTCTTAGGTTTTACGAGGATGACTGCGCCATTGTTCTTGCCCTTTTGCCCTACGCCCCAACTATGGCCGATTTCCGTGGCATATTGTTCGATGCTGTATCCTTGTAAGTCGTCAACGAGAAGGACAAGGATTTGGGTAGAAGTGCTGTCGTTGTAAGCCACAAGTTTCCGCTCCAAGGTCTTGATCTGGCTGGCACTCAAAGTGCCGGTGTAGTCGTTCACCAAACGCGGTGGGTAGGGCGGACTCGGCAATTGGGCTTTCACTGTCATTCCCAAGGTGAGCATGACAAAAAGCAGACCGAGCAAAAGTGTAAGTCTATATCGATTAGTTGTTTTCATAGGATATTTCATCGGAGATTTCATTGATGTCGTTGGTTTGATAGGGGAAAAAGGTCTTGAGTTTCTCGCCGCAGCGCATGATGCCTTCCTCAAGGCCTTCGGCGAAACGGCTCTCTTTGAATCGGATCTGCATCAGGTCTTTGACGTCGTTCCAGAAGCCGTCCTCCACGACATTGTTGATGCCTTCATCGCCGAGGATGGCGAATTTGCGGTCTTTGACGGCGAGATAGATGAGCACACCGTTGCGCAGCTTGGTTTCGTTCAGCTTCAAACGGTTGAAAACGAAAAGGCTGCGTTCCTCCACATCGCCACGGCAGTGGTTTTCGATATGCACTTTGATTTCGCCAGAGGTGTTCAGTTCGGCCTGTCTGATGGCTTCCACCACGCGTCGGTCTTCCTCGTTGTTCAGTATTTGTCTTGCGTTGGACATCTTCGTTGCATTTGACTGCAAAAATAACAAAAATAATGTGGATAATATGAATCGGGAAGCGGAATATGCCATAAATTGTTTTTTTTCTTTGGCAATCGATAATATTTTTTATTTTTGCTGCAATAAAAACACTTGTTATGAAGCACGACATTTTTATTAGTTATAGCCGAAAGGACTCAATGATTGTAAATGAATTTGTGAACCGTTTGGAGTCGGAAGGTTTTCGTGTGTGGATTGACCGTGATGGCATCGAAAGCGGAGATGCATTCAAGAAGGTCATTGTAAACGCTATTAAGGAGAGTTCGATTGTGGCTTTTTTCGCTTCGGAATATTCCAATACTTCCCCGTGGACGGCGAAGGAAATCAATATTGCAGTGCATTATGACAAGCCGATTATTCCCATTAAGATTGACAAGACGGTATATAATGACGAAGTGGAATTCGATTTGGTGAGCCTTGATTATGTCGACTATACCGATCCGTCCATGCGTTCGGCAATGATGGAGAAGCTGATCAGGACAGTCAAGTCGAAGTTGCCAGATCGTTGGGCGGAGATTCGCATGGCCAAGTCGGGGCAAGAATCCCAGCAACAACAGCCACTTGTCGAAAAACCACAACCTTTGGTTCAAGAGAGTAAGAATGTTGCGCCAATCAATCCTCCTTCAAACAATAACAGAGGCAAGAGCAAGAAAGGCCTTTGGATTGCTTTGGGCATAGCTGCCGCAGCGGTTGTTGCTTTGCTGGTGTTGATGCCGATGTTGCGTGGTTCCAAACAATCGGCCCAATCCGAATCGCAAGTGACCCACAATGATCTAACCTTTACTGCAAACGGTGTGTCATTTGTGATGAAACCCGTCGAAGGCGGGACTTTCCAAATGGGCTTCATTGAAGGCATGGGTAATCAGGATGGGGGTGTGGCTCATTCGGAAACGGTGGGGACTTTCTACATAGGCGAGACGGAAGTCACACAAGCGTTATGGAAGGCAGTGATGGGGACGGAACCCACTCACGATGGGGGCTGGACCGACAAATGTGGACGTGGGGAAAACTATCCTGCTTATCAAGTGAGTTGGAACGACATCCAGAAGTTCATCCTTCAGCTGAATGCCCTGACAGGAAAGAGCTTCCGTTTGCCAACGGAAGCGGAATGGGAGTTTGCAGCGCGTGGAGGTACGAAGACCAATGGGTATTTGTATGCAGGAAGCAACCATATTGGCACTGTGGCGTGGTACAACCAAAACAGTGAAAGCAAAAACCATGAGGTGAAATCGATGCAGCCTAACGAACTTGGCCTTTACGACATGAGCGGCAACGTTTGGGAATGGTGTAGCAACTTCTTCGATCAGGACGCAAAGGATGCCATGCGTGTGCTTCGCGGTGGCGGTTGGAACCGCAATGTCGACCGTTGCCAGGTGACTTTCCGCGGTAGCGGCGGCCCTGATTTTAGAGGCAATAGCCACGGGTTTAGGTTGGCAATGTCATTATAAGTATTACTGAAATAAAACCTATCATTATGGAACACGATATTTTTATCAGCTATAGCCGCAGGGATACGGAGCTGGTGGATCAATTTGTGAGACGCTTTGAAAATGAAGGATTTCGCGTTTGGATTGATCGTGATGGCATCGAAAGCGGCGACTCCTTTAAAAGGATCATTGTGAGGGCTATCAAAGAAAGCGAGTTGCTGCTCTTTTTCTCATCGGAGTCGTCGAACAGCTCGCCTTGGACAACCAAGGAAGTCAGCGTTGCAGTGCATTACGGAAAGCCCATCATTCCTATTAAGATTGACAAAACCCTGTATAACGAGGATGTGGAGTTTGATTTGGTCAACCTCGACTATGTGGACTATACTGATCCCAAGATGCAGGAACCGATGATGGAAAAGTTGGTGCGGACCATCAAGTCGAAGCTGCCCAAAAGAGCGGAGGGTGAAGTTCAACCAAATCCATCTTTGGCTGTGGAAAACACACAGCAGCATGCAGCAGCAAGTCATAGTCCTGTGCCAACACCGAAGAAAACCGAGGTTACAAAACACGACTCCCAGCATCCGCAGAAAACGCATGAGAACACTAAAAATAAAAGCAGGCTTGCGCTTGTAATTGGGGCTTTGCTTGTGTTGCTTGTCGCTTTGTGGTTTTTTGTCTTCAGAACGGGAACCGACACAAATGCTTCCGCATCAAAAGTTCAAGGCGTTCCGGAGTTAATGAAGGTTATAAATGTTGAATATGACAACAGCCTGGCCTCTCAAACTGGGAATACATACGAGGCTCGTAATCTGTGTGATGGATTTAGTACGACAGCATGGGCAATCAGTTTGGAAAATGCTGTTTACGATAATGATATGTTGTATGGTCCAACATTTACCATCAAATGCAAGAAACTCTCTCACATCATAATTCGCAACGGCTA
This sequence comes from Candidatus Limiplasma sp., assembly GCA_036759285.1. GTDB lineage: Bacteria > Bacteroidota > Bacteroidia > Bacteroidales > F082 > Limimorpha. The sequence continues at coordinate 4,509 of DAIOUZ010000139.1, forward strand.
TGGTAAAAATGAAACCTCGTATAAGAACAATACAAGGGCGGCAAGAGTTGTCTTTTATAGTTGTGATGAACAGGGTAAAGAACACATATTGTATGATGGGTTTTTGAAAGACACGCCTTCTCCTCAACGATTGGAAATAGCTTCTGAAAAGAAAGGAGATAATGAGATCAAACGGATAGGCATGAAGTTTTACGCCCAGCGTGATGGAGGCTTTTATTCGGGTGAGAAATGGAATGACCTTTGTGTCTCCGAGGTTGAGTTTTGGGGGTATGAGTAAATCATGTGTGTTTAATGTATGACATGTTCAAACAACAAAACAGAATGGATATGAAGAGGGTTTTGAAGGCAATGGCTGGCATCTTGCTGATGGTGATTTTTGCAATGAGTTGCACGAAACCCGATGAGCCGAACAATGAAGGGAATGGCGACGGTCAAAACGATAGTATTGTTGATGACAGCCTTATTCTCGATGACCATGATTATGTTGACCTAGGTCTGCCGAGCGGCTTGTTGTGGGCCACTTGCAATGTGGGAGCAAACAGTCCCGAGGAATTTGGCGACTTCTTTGCTTGGGGCGAGACCGAGCCTAAAAATGTCTACGATTGGAAAAGCTACAAATATGGCAATTTTGAACGTAATGAATTAACCAAATACTGCACTGATTCGAGTTATGGACTCAACGGATTCGTTGACAACCTGACTGTCTTGGAGTCTGTTGACGATGCGGCCACAGCCAACTGGGGCATTAGCTGGCGCATGCCTACCAAGGAAGAATGGGAGGAACTATTCCGAAAAACCACTTGTACATGGACAACCCAGAATGGTGTACAGGGGAGACTCTTAACGGGTTGGAACGGCAACAGCATCTTCTTGCCCGCCACGGGTTTCTTCTTGGATGGTGCGCTTATATGTCCTGGCCTCGGCATCTATTGGTCGAGTACGCTTCATGAAGGTTTCCCTGAGCGGGGTTGGAGCTTTCATTACGACTTGGATGAATGCCACGTGTGCGGCACCTACGAGCGTAGTCGCGGTCAAGTAGTTCGGGCAGTGCGTTCGGCGAGATGATTGCTGTAGATAATATTAAAGCCGCAGCCAAGCAAGTTTTAGCCTGCTGCGGCTTTTGCATTTAATACAATAGCCCGAACAGCCAAAGCGGGATTTTATTCCCATAGCCTACTTCGGTTTCGTCAATGGCTAAATAGCTGTTCTTGATATCCTTGATTTGGTCGAAGGATTTCTTGCGTCCACCGACTTCGAAAAGATATTTCCCTTCCACAAGGAAATCGCCCGCAGTCGGATAGGTCACCTGATACGATTGGCTCAATTGGTTCAAGAAGAAGGCCTCCCGAATGGTGCCAATGTTGGGCTGCAGCGCAAATGCGTTCATGAGGTTGGGGTTGTTGAGATAGATCTTTTCGGGTCGCGACAGGTCGGAAAGCTTTCGCGGTGTGTCGGTCAGTAGCGACAACAAGCCTGCCTGCTCCAAAGCATACAGCATTTTCAACCCTTGGTTGCGGTCGGTGTCTAGCTCGCGGTAAAGTTCTGACATGTTGGGCTTCTGCGGGACTTGCTCGGCCAGAATCATGAACATCTTCTTGGCTTTCCTGATAGTGGACTGCTCGACTTTCTCGATGACGGCATAATCGTTCTCCAAGATGTGACTGACCACATTCGTCAAGCGGCTTCCATACCCTTCGTAAACTTGCTTGTAGAAGGGATAATAGCCTATCTTCAAGTATTGGGCGAAAGCGGGAAGCACCTGAAAGCCGTCGCTGACAATCTCCAAAGCGATATTTCTGTGCTTTTTGAGTAAATCTTGCAAGGATATGCGAGGAATGTCCTTGAGGCCTTCAAAGGCCAAATACTCGCGGAAGGAAAGGCCCGTCAGGTTGTATTCTATCAGTCTTCTCGAGAGGTCGCCTTTGCCTTTCTCCATCTTGAGCATTGATGAACCAGTATAAGCGATGAAAAGTCCTGGATAGTTATCATTGAGATTTTTCAGGATGGTCTGCCATGAGTCCAAATAATGAATCTCATCGAGAAACAAGTATCGGCCACCGTAGGCATAATAGTCTTCTACGATATCCGTAAAGGAATTCGTCGTAAACCAGAAATCGTCCAACGAGGCGTAGAGCACTTCCGATGTGTCGGGGAAGGTCTCTTTGATGTGCTGGAGCATCAGCGTGGATTTTCCAGTGCCTTTTGGGCCTTTGATGCCAATAAGGTTGTCCCTCCAATCGATGTCCTGATACAAGTATCTCTTGAAGGTGGTGGAGATGGACGACAGTCTTCTGTCCAATGTCCGCTGCAAATAATCCGGTGCACTCATGGCGACTGTGTTTTGGTGTGATTTCGGCTGCAAAGATAGGAATAATATTTCAAAGCACTAAATTTTTGCAAAAAATAATGTTTAAAAACACTAAAATTCGATAAAAAATAATGTTTAGAAATACTAATATTGGAATTTTGGTGCGGAAAGTTGTTAGGTTTTATGCTTTTAATTGGCGCAGTTTGGATTTTTTTTGTTTCTTTGCAAAGTCTAAACCAACAAAAAGATGAACAAATTCACGAAGGCCATAGCAGCCATAATGCTAATGATGGTTTTTGCGGTAGGTTGTAACAAGAAACCAGTTGAACCTCAAAAACAGATTCCTGTAGGTGCGGTTGACGGATTGTTTTCAGTAAGTGAGAATAAGCAGGTGTATTTTTCTCAAGGCAACTTGCAATATCAACCTTCATCCAACACGTGGCAATTCGCATGGAATCAATACGATTGTATAGACAGGAATGACTATATCGTGATAGATGAAAACTATGATGAATGGATTGATGCTTTTGCGTGGGGCACAAGTGGCTACAATCATGGTGCGGTGTGCTATCAGCCTTGGTCGAATAGTGAGAATGATGCTGATTATTTTGCATACGGCGATTCGGTTGCTAATTTATATGATCATACTGGTCAGGCTGATTGGGGATATAATCGCATTCGAAACGGAGGCAATCAAACGGGTCAGTGGCGGACATTGACCAAGGACGAATGGGAATACATTTTCGATAAGCGTACTACTACATCGGGGGCACGTTTTGCCCATGCCGTGGTTAATAATGCTTTTGGCATCATCCTTTTTCCAGATGATTGGGACCCTACTGTGTACTCATTCGTTGAAGTAAACAAGAAGAAAATCTTCAGCCCTTTTATCACCAATGTCATCTCTGAAACTGATTGGAACGCCTTGCATTATCAATATGGTTTGGTGCTCTTGCCTATCTATCAACGCGGGTGTGCTTATTGGTCGTCAAATTATAACGACAAGAATGACGAGTATGGTTTGAATTGTGCATTTGAGATTAGCACATTACCGGGTTTTATTTTTGTTGGAACAAATGAATATAGGCATAATAAATGCTATGTTCGATTAGTACAAGATGCTGACTGATTCCTTATGGAATGATGAAAATCCCCGCAACACCAATAATCAATGGCATTGCGGGGATTTCTGTTTCTCAAATTAACTTCGTTGAAATCACCGATTCGGCGTATGCCAATCTTCGATTTCTCCAATTCTTGATTAAAGTTTCTCAAGATTCCGTTTGACAAACTCGCTCAAATCCTTGCCCTTCAGCAAGTTCTTCGAGAGCAATGCAAGGTCGTAGATCTGCCTTATCGTGGCTTCCTGTGCAGCTTCGTCTTTGTCCAAAAGGCCGGTGATGACGGGGCTGTTGGTGTTGAGCATCAGCGTGTAGCTGTCGGGCATGGAGCCGTAGAAAGACATTGGGCCGCCGCCCATCTGCTCCATCTCCTTCATACGGCGCATCCACTCGTTTTGGGTTACCTCCACAGGAGCGTCGGTCTCGCCCTCGTTGCTGAACGCCACGTTGAACTTCACCTTGTCGATGACCTTCTCAAAAGCGGCCTTCAAGGTCTCTTTCTGCTTGTCGTCGAGCTTCGATTCGGCTTCCTTGTCGTCCTTCACGATGAGTTTGTCCACAGTGTTGGAGTCCACGCGGGCAAAC
>DAIOUZ010000140.1:0-8488 GCA_036759285.1 Candidatus Limiplasma sp.
GATTATTTTTACTAATTTTACGACTGTCCCTACTATAAAATAACACAAACTTTCAAAAACAATTAAGGTTTAATCGTCCAACTTCTGGGGGGCACATCATTTTCAACTGTTTCTAAAAAACTACCATTCTTATCAATAATCCCGTGCGTGTTGCCTTTTCGTACGTAAGCACTGCCTTCATAGAAAGAACACGCATAATCAAATTTGAGAGGAATGACCGTTTTGCCTTCCTTATCAACGAACCCGTATTTTCCGTCCTTTATTACCAGAGCAAGGCCTTCGGAGAAAGGTTCTACCCTATTATATTCGAGAGGAAGGACGGTTTTGCCTTCCATATCAATGAAACCGTATTTCCCGTCCTTCATTACCAGAGCTAGGCCTCCGGAGAAAGATTTTGCCCTATAATATTCGAAAGGAATGACGGTTTTGCCTTCCTTATCAATGAACCCAAATTTTACGCCTTTTGCTACGCAAGCAAGACCTTCTGAAAAAGACCCTGCCCAATTATACTCGAAAGGAATGACGGTTTTGCCTTCCTTATCAATAAAACCACATTTTCCATCTTCATATACGCAGGCAAGACCTTCGGAGAATTCCTTGGCATAGTTAAATTGTCTATTAAATGCGACATTGCCTTGTTCGTCGAAATAGGTATAAATATGTGGATACTCTTTATTATAAATCTCAACTGGTGTCAAACCATCAGAGTATTTTAAGCCATTATCTATATTCAAAACACCAAGAACTTTGTAAAAATTTGTAACAAGACAAGCAGAGTTGTTCTCTTCAAGTAGCGTGGATACAAAATTGCTTTTGTTGTATTTCTCCAACAATTCAATGGTATATTGTTTTGAGATCTCATCATTTGTATGTTGTTCAATCTTTTTCTGCAGTTCGTCCTCTGAGTCTGCCGACAGCATCCTCATCATCATGACTTCAGTAATGGCTTTTGTTGCAGTCTCATTGAAATAATCCTGAAAGAATTCACACCTATAAAAATCATGACCCGTCTCAGACTTGCGTTTTGTTGAAAACAAGTCTGTCAACATCTGTTTTATTATTTCATCATTTGCTGTTTCGTTCAGGTCTGTCAATTTGCCCTCTTTTATCACCCAACAATTCTCGCCTCCAATGACTTTTGTTTCCAAAAAGCCTTTATCCTTTTTCCGTATTTTATCATATAAAGAAGGAGTTTTGTATCGGATTAAAGATAGCAGGTAATAGGAAACTACATCTAGTTTATTGTTGATCATACTGACTCTATCCACGAAATTGTTTATGAAACGGCTCACATCACGCAAATTGCTTAGGCAATACTCGGTACATTCGGAAATGAAAGGATTATCCAAAAAATCTAACGAGATATTGGGCAAAAACTCATGCAAGGTTTCCTTTACAAACCGATTAGTCATATTATTGGTGCTGTCAGGTATTGGAAATTCAAGTTCGAAAAACTTATCTGGATAATTGTCAGCACAACCTAAGGCTTTTACAACATTCCCCTTATCCATGGCGGTCAAAAATATGACATTTTCGAATTCTGCATTGAAACCTACAAGTCTAAATACTTGCATAATTTCTTCACTTTTTAGTCTGTCAACATCGTCAATAATGACTATAATTCTTTTGGGAATCAGACTAAGTATATCGTTGATTCTTTGTTTTTCCTCTTCGAGGCGAATGCTTCCAAGTTTTACCAAAAAAGCAATATATTTGTTGTCAATGGCGCCAATCAATTCTTTGTAATACTTGATTCGGCGTCCGAATCCCGTTTTATACTTTGAAAGGGCATCTTTCAAGACATCAAAAAAGTCATTTTGTATATTGCCTGACTTTGAGGATTTCATGGGGTAGAACCATATCACTTCGTATTGATTCTTGGTGTCTAATTCTTCTTGGAGAAGTTTGAGGAACGAAGTTTTTCCTGTTCCCCAGCCACCAGTTATGGCAATACTATGGCTGCCCGAAATCGGTATCTTCCGCTCAATGAGTCTTTTCAATGTTTCCACATGAAGTTGAAAACTCAGTTTGTCATCATCTTTAGAAGTGATAGGTGTGTCGGGAAGATAGTCTGTTTTTTGTATCTTTCCATGTTGCCTTTTGTATTCATCGGTATTGCTTTTGACCACATAATAAAGGACGAAAGGGATAAGCAACGAGTACAAACCATAAATAATAAACAAAACACATATTGTCCATTCATGACCGTCAAATGGGTTGACAATTCTTTTTTGGCTTATCTCCCATGGATAATCTATGGCACAATAAACGAAAAGGCAACACAAAACAAGTGATAAGAAATAGGTCCGGCCATCGGACAATGTTTTGTTTTTAATCGTCATACAGGCGTTATATACTATTGGAGCTAATAAAAAGAATCCGAGTCCCCAAAGTGTAATTTGGCCAAGTTTGTTTTCTGTGATTGCTTGAATAAACGCGAATACCATTTTCACAACTTCATCCACAAAATACGAGAATATGACAACCAATGCCAAAGTGAACAATATCGTGATGTAATTAGTTTTGACCCATTCCCAGCATTCACGCAACAAAATTTTCGTTATTAAAAAAATATTCTTGATTTTGAGCCACATATTCCAAATTCCTTCATTCGTGATACGAAGCCATAATAAAATAATAAGACCTATGTCCAATATGGAAATGGTAATTATTTGCAATGCCGCTTGTTTTTGCCAAAGAAGAAAGCAAGACAAAAATGCGACAGCCCCAATTATGCATAGGATTTTGCTAATAACACGAAAAGTTCGCCTAAGCCTTGGTCTATAAGTCCAAACCATTTTTTAGTGAATTATATGAATTACAAAATGATTGATTATTTCGCAAAAATAGAACATTTTTTGAAACTAATATCCATTAAAATAATTCAAGTGGAACACCCATCTATTTCCTGCGGAATGTGCCAAAAAAATTCGACTTTCCACAGAAAACAAGGAGTTTTTGCTATTTTAGCCACTTTCACCGCCTACCCTATCGAAAAAATCCGTACCTTTGCAGATTAATTAAACCCCAACTGAAATGGCACTTGATAACGAAAAAATCATTGGTGAAGGCCTGACCTACGACGATGTCCTGCTGGTCCCTTCCTATAGCAATGTCCTCCCGCGTGAGACGAGCCTGAAGACCAAGTTCTCACGCAATATCGACCTCAACATTCCCGTCGTCTCCGCCGGCATGGACACCGTCACGGAGAGCCGCATGGCCATCGCCATCGCCCAGGAAGGCGGCATCGGCGTGCTGCACAAGAACATGACCATCGGCAAGCAGGCCGCCGAGGTGCGCAAGGTGAAACGCGCCGAGAACGGCATGATCAGCGACCCCGTGACCATCCATGTCGACGCCACCGTGAAAGACGCCCTCGACCTGATGAGCGAATACCGCATCGGTGGCATCCCCGTGGTGGACAGCCGCAATGTGCTCGTCGGCATCGTCACCAACCGTGACCTGCGTTTCGAGCGCGGTCTCGACCGTCCCATCGCCGAGGTGATGACGAGCAAAAACCTCATCACCACCACGGAGGTGTCGTTCGAGAAGGCTGCCGACATCCTTCAACAATACAAAATCGAGAAACTGCCTGTGGTCGACAAGGACAACCACCTCGTCGGCCTCATCACTTATAAAGATATCATCAAGGTGAAGGCGCGCCCCAACGCCTGCAAGGACTCGCGCGGTCGTCTGCGCGTGGCTGCCGCCGTGGGCATCGCCTCCAACACCCTTGAACGCGCTGCTGCCTTGGTTGACGCGGGTGTGGATGCCTTGGTCGTCGATACGGCCCACGGTCATTCGCAAGGTGTCATCGACATGGTGCGCAACCTGAAGAAAAACTACCCTGAAATCGACATCGTGGCAGGTAACATCGCCACCGCCGAAGCCGCCAAGGCTTTGGCTGAGGCAGGTGCCGACGCCATCAAGGTGGGCATTGGTCCTGGTTCCATCTGCACCACACGTGTGGTGGCGGGCATCGGTGTGCCGCAACTCACCGCTGTCATGGACGTTGCCAAAGCCTTGGAAGGCACGGGCATCCCGCTCATCGCCGACGGTGGCATCCGCTACACGGGCGACATCGTGAAGGCCTTGGCCGCTGGTGCCTCTTCCATCATGGCAGGCTCGCTCTTCGCTGGCGTGGATGAGTCCCCGGGCGACACCATCATCTTCGAGGGCCGTAAGTTCAAGACCTACCGCGGCATGGGCTCACTCGAAGCCATGCAGCAAGGCTCGAAAGACCGTTACTTCCAAGACAACGTGGAAGACGTCAAGAAGCTTGTCCCCGAAGGCATCGCTGGCCGTGTCCCTTACAAAGGCACACTCTCCGAGGTGGTCTATCAGATGGTCGGCGGCTTGCGCTCTGGCATGGGCTACACGGGCTCACGCACCATCGAAGACCTGAAAAAAGCCAAGTTCATCCGCATCACCAACTCGGGCATCCTCGAAAGCCATCCGCACGATGTCACCATCACACAGGAAGCACCCAACTACAGCAAAAGAAGTTAATAACAAACGATAAAATTCATTCCAATGAAAGCATCCATTTCTTTCCCTGAATTACAAGATATCCTGATAGAAAAAGCTCAGCAAAACATTTCTTTTTCCCATGTCGATGACAAGACCATCCACGTCATCTACCCTATCGATTTGGGCATCATCAAGAAAGATCTCGCTGTCGACCTCATCATAGAAGAATTGAGGGGCAGTGACTTATTGGTGCAAATTTCGGCTGGTAAAGGCACCGAAATCCTATTGAATACCGCCCTCAGCCTGCTGAAAAACAAAATTCCGGAAGGCTTGTTAGATAAGCAATCCGACAACTACTTCCTGATCCATTTAGGTCAAATCGAGCAGGTGAAGTCGGTGTTCGACGCGATTACGGTGAACAACTTCCAAGTGCTTACCGATGGCCTCCAAGTGGAAGGCGCCCTGAAGTCTTGATTCTCGCTTGCGAGACATACTATCCGCCAAATTTCATCGTTATTCAAAATTGTTGGTGAAGTTTGGCGGTTTTTGTGTAATTTTACCGCCCGTTTCACAACATCAATCATCATTGAAAGAACAAACAGTAAAAATACCAGCAATGAGAAAAGTTAACTTTTTGAAAATGTTTCTGTTAGCATCAATTCTGATGCCTACTTTTTTTGCCAATGCACAAGCGAAACTCGACAAGCAAGTGTTGATGACCATTGGCGACCAAGACATCACCGTGAAGGAATTTACCGATGTGTATTACAAAAATAACCTGAAAAGCGATGTCATCGAGAAGAAATCCGTTGATGAATATCTCGAACTCTTCACGACTTTCCGCATGAAGGTGATGGAGGCCGAACGCCTGAAATTGGACACCAGCGCCAAGTTCCAGAGGGAGCTGGCTGGCTACCGCAAGCAACTGGCCAAGCCCTTCATGAGCAGCGACGACATTACCGACGAGCTGATTCAGGAAGCTTATCAGCGCAAGTTGAAGGACATCCGTGCCTCGCACATCCTCATCCGCTGCGACAAGAACGCCTTGCCTTCCGACACGCTGAAAGCTTACAACAAGGCCATGGACATCCGCAAAAAGGCTTTGAAAGGCGAAGACTTTGGCGACTTGGCGGTTCGTTATTCCGACGACCCCTCGGCCAAAGACATGAAAGCCACGGATCAAAACCCTGGCCGTCCTGGCAACCGCGGCGACCTCGGCTATTTCACCGTCTTCGATATGGTTTATCCTTTTGAGACTGGCGCCTATAACACCAAGGAAGGCGAGATTTCGATGCCTGTACGCAGCGATTTCGGTTACCATCTCATTAAGGTAATCAGCGTGACCGATGCCATGGGTAGCATCCAAGCCGCCCACATCTTCCTGCAGCTGCCTTACGACGCCCCCGAAGAAGATGTCGCCGCCATGAAGCAGAAGGCCGACAACATCTACAACGAGCTGATGGCCAAAGAGGGCAAGAACTGGAACGAAATGGTGAAACAATACTCCGACGACAAAGGCACCGTCAGCCGCAACGGCACGTTGAGCAACTTCACGGTCAGCCGCATCGTCCCTGAGTTCATCGAGGCATGCAAATCACTGGAAATCGACCAAATAGCCAAGCCCGTCCGCACCAATTACGGCTTCCACATCATCAAGCTGTTGTCCAAGTCGGGCGTGGGCTCTTTTGAAAAGGAATCCAAAGGCCTGAGCGAGCGCATCGAGAAAGACCAGCGTTCGAAGAAGTCAGAAGAAGTGGTGCTCAAGCAGGTGAAGAGCGAATACAAGTTCAAGCAAAACGACAAGAACCTCGAAGCTTTCATGGCCACTATCGACAGCTCCATCCTGAGACAGGAATACAAGCCTGCTGCCAATGTCGACATGAACGCTCCTCTGTTCACCATGGAAGGCCACGCTACCAAGGTGAGCGACTTCGTCACCTACATTCAAAATAACATGAAGCCGCAGAAGTATGTCACGCCGGCCACTTACGCCTACCAACTCTATGAGACCTTCGCCAACGAAACGGCCATGAATTATGCCGACTCACGCCTCGAAGACAAGTACCCCGAATTCAAGGCTTTGGTAAAGGAATACAAGGACGGCATCCTGCTCTTCGACCTCATGGATCGCGAAGTTTGGGACAAGGCCGTGAAGGACACCGTTGGACTGAAGGAGTTCCACGAGCGCAACGCTTCCAAATACATGTGGGAAGACCGTGCCCAGGCTTGCATCATCACGGTGACGAAACCTGAGTCTCTGCCCAAGGTGAAAGCCCTCTTGGATGAAGGTGTCCCATTCGACAGCCTCAGAAATGTCATTAAGCGCGACTCCATCAGTTCGGCCTTCGTCCGTAACGGCTTCTATCAAAGAGGCGACAACCAATACGTTGACCAAACCGAATGGAAAGTGGGCGTCAGAAACGAATTCCCCTCCACGGTCGACCAATCCACCGTCATCGTGTGCATCAGAGACGTGCGCAAGCCTGAGCAAAAGACCCTCAAGGAAGCCCGCGGCCTCGTCACCTCCGACTACCAAGTGGAACTGGAGCAGAAATGGGTGCAGTCGCTGAAAGAGAAATACCCCGTGAAGATTAACGAGAAAGTGCTCGAAAAGGTCAGAAACCTCTATAAATGAAGAAACTAAGCGCAATTATCGGTATCGCTTTCCTCCTATCGCTGACTGGCTGCGACTATTTTCAGAAAAACTCGAAAGAAGTCGTGGTGGCGGAGTGCTATGGCAAATATCTTTATGAGTCTGACCTCGTCGGGATTGTGCCGGAAAACACGCCCACATTGGACAGCATCCAACGCGTGAGCACTTTCATCGACTCATGGATCAGGAGGCAGCTGCTCATCCATCAGGCCGAAAACAACCTCGACAAGGAAGCGCGCGACCTGGACAAGCAGTTGGAAGAATACCGTAATTCGCTGGTTATCTTTGCCTACGAGAGCCAACTCATCAACCAGAAACTCGACACCATCGTCAGCGAAGACGAGATTGCCGAGTACTACGAACAGAACAAGGAGGACTTTCAGCTCCGCAACACCATGGTCAGGGTGGCCTATGTCATCATCGACGAAGAAAACAAAGCCAAGCCCATGTTGCAGAAGCTTATGAGCGACCCCGACACCTTGCTCTTGCAAAACATTGACATCCTGGCCACTTACTACGCGGTCACCAGCTATCTCGACGTGGACCAATGGATTCGCTTGGACGAGCTGACTTCCATCATCCCGATTGAAATCTTCAATGCGGAGAGTTTCCTGAAAAAGAACAGGTTTGTCTGTTTTGACATGAACGAGTACACCTATATGGTGCGTTTCGTCGATTACCTGTTGGAGGAAAGCATCTCGCCTATGGAGATGGAGCGCGATAACATCAAAAGCGTCATCTTGGCCCGCCGAAAGCAAGCGATGCTCGAAAAGATGAAAGCATCACTTTATGAGAAAGCGAAGCGAGATCATGCGTTCGAAGTGTATGTGGGCTCACCTGGACTTAACCCTGAATAGTAATGACGGCCCTTCGACAGGCTCAGGGACCTGCACGGTCGTTGAGCTTGTCGAAACGCCGACTTGAACATAAAGTTTTGAATTTTAAATCTTTGAATCTTGAATTAATGAAAAGAAACTGGATTATCATAGCGCTTCTGTTTTTTGCCCTGCCGATGATGGCGCAAGACCATCAGTCCCAGGTGGTTGACAAGGTGGTGGCCGTGGTCGGAAAGAACATCATCCTGCAATCGGACATCGAGAACCAATACATCCAATACCGTATGCAGGGTATGGCCGAAGGTACGGGAAAAGAAATACGTGCCCGTATTTTGGAAGAGTTGCTCCTCCAAAAACTCATGCTCAACCAAGCCGAGATGGACAGTATCACCGTCACCGACGAGCAGGTGGAGGCCGAATTGAACAGAAAAATCCAATATGCCGTGAGCCGTTTCGGATCACAGGAGAAATTGGAAGCCCAATTCGGCAAGACCATGGCGGAGATTAAAGACGAGGTGCGGCAAGCCTC
>DAIOUZ010000141.1:0-581 GCA_036759285.1 Candidatus Limiplasma sp.
CTCTGAAGCCTGCTTTATTCTTCCCTTTCAGCGCAAAACACCGTCAAATCCCGCAATGCCTCAAGTGTTTCCGAAGCAGGGAAAGTCTTTAAAGAATCCAAGGTTTTTTGCAGATATTTTGGCAGCAAAACCTCAGCTTGTTCCATGTTTTCCCCATCAAGGAAATCATCGCGCAATTGGAAAAGAATGCCGAAATTCAGGCCGAAGTCGGCAATTTGTTTCACTTGTTCGGATGTGGCGTTGACCGAGAGGGCACCAGATACGCAGCAGGAACGCATCAACATGGCGGTTTTGCGGGTGATGATGTCTAAATAGGAATTGTTGGGGCGGCCCTTCGACAGGCTCAGGGACCTTACCGATACATTCTGCATTAGCTCTCCTTCGCTCATGGCGGCAGTGGTGCTGAGCATTTCCTGCAGAATGGCATGGTCATTAGGTTGGGCAAGAAGCAGCATGGCCTTGGCCAAGAGATAATCACCAGCCAAGACGGCTGAGAGGTTGCCAAACTGCGCCTTCACTGAGGACTTGCCTCGACGTTGGTTTGCATCGTCCACCACATCATCGTGGATGATTGTGGCGCT
>DAIOUZ010000141.1:591-8406 GCA_036759285.1 Candidatus Limiplasma sp.
GCACGGATGGCCTGGTCGTTTACTTCGTCAAAGAGTTTTGCGCTGAGCAGCACCAAGACGGGACGTATGCGTTTGCCCTGCGTGTCAAGCACATAATGCATGATGCTATCCATGGGCTCGGTATCAGCCTTTAGCGTTTGGGCGAAGAAAGCCTCAAACTGCGCCAATTCAGCGGCGATAGGATAGATGATATCGGTCATTTTTTTCACGGCTGCAAAAATAGAAATAAATTGCACGATATTTGCTATTTTTGCGTTCTATATGAAATTACAATTATCATGAAACGCACCGGTATCATCATCGCGACCGTAGCCTTAGTGGCCATCGGCGTGTTGGCTTTTGCAACGCCAAGCAAGACCCCCGACAACCCCAAGACCCCGAAAAACAACTATGAAACTATGTGGAAAATAGTAAAGGAAAACCTCGACAAGAACCTGCCTGAATCGGCTGAAAAAGAGCTAGATGCCATCGAGCAACAGGCCTCGAAGGACAAAAACCAAACCCAGATGCTGAAGACTTGGCTCTATCGGCAAAAGATTTACCAATTCACTGTGGAGGACGACCCGCAACAGGCCTTCATCCAATACGCCGAGACAAAAGTTGGGCAACTTGATGAGGTGAACGACGCCCTGCTGCATGAGGAAATAGCCAAGGCCTATGCCGATTATCTTGACAACAACGAATGGCGCATCAATGAAAACTTGCCCATTGACGGCGACCTCAGCAAGGTGGAGATGAAATATTGGGACAAGGCAAGTTTCCAGACCCGCATCAATCAGCACTATGCCGAGGCACTGAAGCCCGTTGAGGCTCTGAAAAAGGCTAAGACAGAGGATTTCATGGTCTTGTACGAGAACAAAAACAATAATGAGGAATACATTGAATACGAGGCCTCATTGTTCGAGTTCATGTTCCATCGTGTGGCGAATTACTACCAAGGACAAGCCAATGCCGACGATGTGGAAGGCGAAACCGATTCATGGTGGCTTCCAGCCAAAGATTTCGTGAAAGTTGACTTTGGCACCACAGACAACCCAGTCAACAAATGTCTGAAAATCTATCAGGATCTCATCGCTTATAACCTCAAGCAGAGGAATGAAGATGTATTGATTTACAACGACTTCAAGCGTTTTGGATTTGTGAATGGCATTTTGCAAAAAGACGCAGAATACCAGACCGCGATGGAGAATTTGAAGGTTCAGCATAAAGACAACCCACTTTCCGCCGAAATCACTTCGCTGATTGCACGGAATCTGATGGACCAACAAGACAATCACGACAGCGACAGTGCCTATTTCGACAATTACAAGAAAGCCAAGGCGATGTGCGAGGAAGCTATCGCAAAATTCCCGAAGTCACAAGGCGCAAAGAACTGCGAGAACCTCATCAAGCGCATTGAGGAACCACGTGTCGACATCACGCTCAATTCGGTGCAGCTGCCCAACGAAGCCATACCTGCCGTGCTGGAATACAAGAACACGACTGCTCCTTATTATAGAATCGTGAAAGTCAGCGAGAAAGAGCTGAAGAACCTAAAAGAAAATAGGAAAGAAGACTTAATCAAGGAGTTAAACAAAAAGACGGCCGTTGCAGAGCAGGAACTCTCTTTGCCTACCGAGACGGATTATCGCAACCATAGTACCTTGATCGCCCTTCCCGCTTTGGAGAAAGGCTTATACTTCTTAATCGCCACCACTGAAAGAGGCATTAAAAGCGAGGACAAAACTTTGGTACTCAGCTTCCAAGTATCCAGCCTGGGCTTCATCACCGACCAGAAAGACGACCAAATGACCGTGGTGACTGTGGATCGCAAAACGGGCAAAACCGTGGAGGGTGTCACCGTGGAACTCTACCGTAGCGAATGGGATTACAAAGCCCGTGAATACAAAACCATCATCATAGCTACGGAGAAGTCGGACCGCAATGGTATGGTGAAACTGACCAAAAAGACCGACAATTCCTTTAGCATCAACCTGCGCAAGGACGATGACAATCTACTTTCTTCCAACTATTTCCGCCTCTTCCAACCTTACAAGAACAACAACGAAACCTACACCACCACGCTCTTTACCGATCGCGCCATCTATCGTCCCGGACAAACCGTTTACTTCCAAGGCATCGTGGTGCGCAGTCAGGGTGACGACAAGACGCTGGTGAACCATTATTCTGAAAAGATCTCCTTCAAGGACGCCAACTGGCAGGAAATCAGCTCAGCCGATTTCAAGACCGACGAATATGGTAGCTTCAGCGGATCCTTCGTTATCCCTACCGATAGACTGAATGGCGTGTTCCACCTCAATGCCAACAAGGGCAGCACCACCATCCGCGTGGAGGAATACAAACGCCCAACTTTCGAGGTCAAGTTTGAGCAGCCGAAGGAGCAATATAAGCTCAATCAGGAAGTCACGGTGCGCGGCGATGTGAAAGCATACGCTGGCTTCGCTTTGGACGATGTGGAATACAGCTACCGCGTCATCCGCAAGACCTCATTCCCCTGGCGTTGCTGGTGGTGGTGGTACCCGACCGTTGAAGATGAGCAAATCACCTATGGCAAGGCCCGCACTGATGAGAATGGCAAGTTCGCTGTTACCTTCAACTTGAAGCCCACCAAGACCATTGCGCCTGAAAAGCAGCCCGTCTTCACCTATGAAATCGAAGTGACGGCCACGAGCAAACAGGGGGAGACACATTCCGATACTTATTTTATACGTGCAGGCTACAATGAAATCGCCATCGGCACCGACCTGCCTTCAGAAGTGGAAAAGTCAGAGATTGGCAAGTACCAAATCACTGTGAGCAATCTCAGTTGGCAGCCTGCCAAGAGCCGCATCTCACGTAAGATTTACCGTATTGACAACACTGAAAAAATCAATTATTTCAAGACTTTCCAAACTTCGCCGATGGACCGTCAGATATTGACTGATGAAGAATTGAACCGTTTGTTCCCCGCTTATAGCTTCTATAATAAAGAGAATAAATCATTGGTTTTTGAAGACCAACTCACAGTTGACGACAAGGCTAAGTTCTATGAAGGCAAAGCCTTGGAGCCGGGGAAATATGTCGTGGAACTGACAAGTTTGGATGATCCTTTGGCAAAGATTTCGAAGCAGTTTACTGTGTTTGAGAACGAATCCAAGAAGATGCCTTATACCGCAATGGAATGGGCGCATCAGGACAAGACGACTGCCAAGCCAGGCGAGGAAATCCAATTCAGCATCGGAAGCTCGGCCAAGAATGTGAACGTTTGGGTACAGCTGCTGCATGGTGACGAAATCCGCTTGGAAAAGAAGATCACCCTCAGCAATGGCGTGCAAACATTTACTTATAAGGTGACTGAGAATGACCGTGGCGGTCTCTATTGGCGTTACGCCTTCGTGAAAGAAAACAGCTTCAATGCCCACCGATTGGACGTTTCCGTGCCCTTCGACAACTATGACCTTGATGTTAAATTGGCCACCATGCGTGACAAACTCAGTCCTGGCGCCGAGGAGACTTGGGAGGTGACCGTCCGCGACTACAAGGACAAGCCTTTGGAAGCCGCCTTGCTCGCGGGCATGTATGACGCCTCGTTGGATGAATTCGCAAGAAACTATTGGTGGCTCAATTTGAAACCTTCAGGCAGTAGAGTTCCTTTCTCATTGGGTACCGACGGCCACAGCTTCACCTCGTCCAGTACCGTTGAGCAGTTTTTCCATGTGGCCGAGTTGTTCAACTTCAGCCTGCCTTCCGATGCCCCTTTCTTCGACTTTGGCTATGGCTTTGGTGGACGACGTTTAAGAAAAGGAGGCCGTGTGCTTTATGATGAAATGGTCGTGGAAGAAAGAGCTGTTGCTAATAGCATAGATTATGAAGTACCTTTAGCATCAGCATCCAAGGCCGCTGGTCAAGATGAAGAGGAAGTTGTAGAACAAGAGATCTTCAGAAAACTAACTCCCGAAGAAATAGCAGCTCGCGAACAACAAGATCAGAAACCTGCTGAGAAACCAGAGACCGAACCTGCTCTCCGCGAGAACTTTAACGAGACGGCCTTTTTCTTCCCTCAGCTGCGTACCAACACTGACGGCAGCGCGACCTTCAGCTTCACCATGCCCGATGCCCTCACGCGCTGGCGCCTGATGCTGTTGGCTTACACCAAGGACCGCAAGACGGGCAGCAACAATTACACTTTCACTTCCTCAAAGCCAGTGATGATCATGGCTGACATGCCGCGTTACATGTACGACAATGACGAGCTGTGGTTCGTGGCCAACGTCATCAACACGGGCGACGAAGCTGTTACACCCAAGGCGAAACTTGAAATCTTCGATGCCGCCACGACGCAGCCCGTCAACATAATTGTCACAGACGGCCCTTCGACCCTTCGACAGGCTCAGGGCTCAGGGACCTATACTATCCCGATGGAGACCATCCAACCTGGTCGCAGCAAGGAAGTGCGCTGGAAGGTGAAGGGACAGTATGATTTGAGCCTGTTGGCCTTCCGCTTCACGGCCTATGCGGGACAATTCAGCGATGCCGAGCAGCACCTTTTGCCTGTGCTGAGCAGCGAAATCTTCATGACACAGACCTTACCCATCACGGTGAAGGCCGAGACCCAGAAGACCTTCGACTTTGAGGCCATCGCCAACCCCGACAGCCACGAACGTGACTACAGCCTGACGCTCAACTTCAGCACCAACCCCGTGTGGTATGCTGTGCAGGCGCTGCCTTACCTGGCTAACATTAGTACCGACCGCGCCGAGACCGCCTTCTACGTGTTCTACGCCAATACGCTCTCGTCCTACATCGCCGACAACATCCCCAACCTCTTGAATTACATCAAAAAATGGCAGATTGAGACGCCAGATGCCCTGCTTTCGCAACTCGAGAAGGACCAAGACCTGAAGGCCATCATGCTGCAAGAAACACCTTGGGTGCTGGAAGCTAAGAGTGAAACCGAGCAACGTAGCCGCATTGCAACCTTGTTTGAGGTGAACACGATGCGCGGACAACAGACACGCGCCCTGCAACTGATTTCACAAAAACAGAAATACAACGGTGGCTGGCCTTGGATGGACGGCATGCCCGAGAGCCCTTATATCACCACTTACATCCTCAGCGGCTTCGGTAAGCTGCAAAAGATGGGTGCGTGGAGCTCACTGAGCAAGGCCGACCAAAACATGGCACAGAGCATCTGCGACAAGGCCGTCCGCTTCCTTGAGTACGATGTAGCTGAGACCTACCGCTATATGAAAGCCCACAGCAAAGGCAAGGACTGGCCCATCGGTTCCAGCACTTTGAATGAGCTTTACGCTTTGAGTTTCTTCAAGGAGCAGAACTCCGACAAGGACTTTGCCAATGCGAAGAAATACTACCTCGGTAGCCTCGACAAGGAATGGACCTCGTTCAACTTCAACCAACGCTCGAAGGGTGCCTTGGTGCTCTACCGCAACGGCAACGAGAAGACCGCCAAGTTGATGATTCAGTCGTTCAAGGAATGCGCCCAGAAGAACGAGCAAATCGGCATGTACTGGCCGAAGAAATACTTCAGCTTTGAGTCCCACATTGCCACACACGCCAACATTATGGCCGCCTTCGCTGAAATCGACCAGAACCAGGAGATGCTCGACCAACTCCGCGTGTGGTTGCTCACCCAAAAGCAGACCAACAAATGGGAAAACTCAGCCTCTACCGCCGATGCCATCTATGCCTTGCTGATGCGTGGCAGCGATTGGTTCGCCGATGGCAAGGAAGTCACCCTGCGCTTCGGCAACACACCCGTCAGCACCGAAGGCGGTGTGGCTGGCACAGGCTTCATCCAACGCCGTTGGAACGCCAACGAAGTGACACAAGAGATGCAACAGCTTACCGTGAACAATCCGACCAACCACTTGGTCTGGGGCGGCCTCTTCCGCCAGTATTTCGTCCCGATTGACGAAGTGAAGAGCGATGAATCGGGCTTCACCATCAAGCGCGAGCTGTTTGTGGAGACTGTGACGGACAAGGGGAAGGTGTTAGTACCTGTGGAGTCGGCCCTTCGACAGGCTCAGGGACCTGCAAAGGCTGAGGTCGTTGAGCCCGTCGAAACGCCGACCTTAAAAGTAGGTGATAAAGTGACCGTGAAAATCACTTTCACTAGCCAACAGGATATGAGCTTCGTCTTCGTCAAGGACCTCCGTGCCGCAGGTTTTGAGCCGATTGAACAGATTTCGCGTTACGAATACAATGACCGCATGAGCTACTACCAGAGCAACACCGACACCGACATGGAGTTCTTCATCGAGTTCCTGCCCAAGGGCACGCACCAGCTGGAGTACAGCATGTTCGTGACCAAGGAAGGATACCTCAACAACGGCTACGCCTTGATCCAGTGCCAGTATGCGCCAGAGTTCAGCGCTTATTCGGATGGGATGAGGGTTCGCGTGGGAGAGTAAAACAAAGTTTTAGAAGCCATAGATCCCATGCCATCGCACAGGCCTGCGCAGGGATGACATGGCTTCTAAAGCTTTAAAAACTAACCTTCCATGTCAAAACCCCGCTGCACATGTCATTCCAGCAGGGGAAAGTGCATTGGAGAGGAATCTATGGGCAGCGGGATGTAAAAAAAGAATCTATGGGAGGCGGTTAAAGAAACAAGAACCTTGTGTGACGGCCTCAACAGCTATAGATCCCATGCCTTTGCCCACGTGCCTACGTAGGGATGACATACCTGTTGAGGCCTGCAACAGTTCGGTGTAGTAATGACATGTTTTCAAGAGCCTGCAACAAGCCAGCCTCCCATATCAAAGCCCCGCTGCACATGTCATTCCTACGATGGCGTGTGGGTGAGCTTGGAATCTATGGGCAGCGGGATGTAGAATAAGTATTAATGATGGCGGTTTAAAGAAGAAACAATGAAAACCTATTGGGTATATATGATGCAAAGTACCAATGGAAGAGCCTTATACACGGGTGTCACGAATAATCTTGACAGGCGTGTTAGAGAGCATAGAGAAGGTAGTGGCTCTGCTTTTACGGCAAGGTATAAGTGCCATAAGTTGGTATACTATGAAGATTTTGGATTAATAGATCAGGCGATTGTTAGAGAGAAGGAAATAAAGAGTCTATCTAGAGCAGAAAAAGAAAGACTAATAGATACTATGAATCCTGAAAGAAAGGATTTGTTTGAGTAACTTAATTTGACGGCTTCAGAAAGCATAGATTCCAGCCAGCGCACAGTCCTGCGCAGGAATGACATACTTTCTGAAGCCTGCTTAACCTTAATGAAAGCTACCCTCCCATGTCAAAACCCCGCTGCACATGTCATTCCAGCAGAGGAAAGTGCGTTGGAAAGGAATCTATGGGCAGCGGGACATAGAATAAGAACCTATAAGAGGCGGTTAAAAGAACAAGAACCTTATATGACGGCCTCAACAGCTATAGATCCCATGCCTTTGCCCGCATGCCATCGCAGGGATGACATACCTGTTGAGGCCTGCTCTGCCAGCGTAGGAATGACATGCTTTCTGAAGCCTGCTTAACCTTAATGAAAGCCACCCTTCCATATCAAAGCCCCGCTGCACATGTCATTCCAGCAGAGGAAAGTGCGTTGGAAAGGAATCTATGGGCAGCGGGACGTAGAATAAGAACTTAAAAGAGGAGAACAAGAACCTTGTATGACGGCCTCAACAGCTATAGATCCCAAGCCTTTGCCCGCATGCCGTCGCAGGGATGACATACCTGTTGAGGCCTGCTCTGCCAGCGTAGGGATGACATGGCTTCTAAAGCTTTAAAAAACTAACCTTCCATGTCAAAACCCCGCTGCACATGTCATTCCTGCAGGGGAAAGTGCGTTGGAGA
>DAIOUZ010000142.1:0-8321 GCA_036759285.1 Candidatus Limiplasma sp.
AAGGCGATGCGGGTGCAGTAGCCTTCGGTCATCTCCAGGTAACGGGGACCCTTCTCGAGGGTGCCGAACATGGTGCCGATCTGGCTGCGGAGGCCCTTGCCGAGGTCCTCGAGCGAGGCGCCGACCAGCAGGCCGCCTTCGGAGAAGGCCGACTGGGAGCGACCGTAGACGATCTGAAGGAAGATCTCGCGCATGGCGGTGTTGATGGCGTCGCACACGAGGTCGGTGTTGAGGGCTTCGAGGACGGTCTTGCCGGGCAGGATCTCAGAAGCCATAGCGGCCGAGTGGGTCATGCCAGAGCAGCCGATGGTCTCGACCAAGGCCTCTTGGATGATGCCGTCCTTCACGTTGAGGGTGAGCTTGCAAGCTCCTTGCTGCGGGGCGCACCAACCGATGCCGTGGGTGAACCCGCTGATGTCTTTCACATCCTTGACGCGCACCCACTGGCCTTCCTCCGGAATCGGAGCGCAAGGATGGTTGGCGCCTTTCTTCACGCAACATTGCTGTTGCACTTCTTTTGTGTAAATCATTGTTTTTTAAGGATTTAATATGTAATATTTAAAAATTCAAACTGAGGGCAAAGATAAGTATTTTTTCCAAATAAAAAAGCCTCCAACTGGAGGCTTTTTCTAGTACCGAAGGCCGGGATCGAACCGGCACGAGTGTTACCTCATCGGTTTTTGAGACCGACGCGTCTACCGATTCCGCCACTTCGGCATGGGTTCATCGCGTCAAACGCGGCTGCAAAAATACGGATTTTTTCATTCCCTGCAATATTCTTGATAAAAATTTCCAAAATTGTATTGTTCCCAACGATAAAATACCTAATTTTGCAGCCCGAATCGATAAGCATTAAACATAGTCATTTCAACTTCAACATCAACAAAAATGTCAGAAAGATTCGTTTCTATTTTTGCCGGTAGGGCTACCAAGGAATTGGGCGGCAAAATCGCCGAAGCCTATGGTATTCCTTTGGGCAAGTCGTCGGTGGCTGTCTTTTCCGATGGCGAGTTTCAGCCTTCATACGATGAGAGTATCCGTGGCCGTCACGTGTATATCGTGCAGTCCACCATGCCCACCACCGACAACCTGATGGAATTATTGTTGATGATTGATGCTGCCAAGCGCGCCTCGGCACATAAGATCATTGCTGTGATGCCTTATTTCGGTTGGGCACGTCAAGACCGCAAGGACCAGCCTCGCGTGAGCATTGGCGCCAAGTTGGTGGCCAACCTTTTGACGGCTGCGGGTGTCAATCGCATCGTCACCCTTGACCTTCATGCCGACCAGATCCAAGGTTTCTTCGACATCCCAGTGGATGCCCTCTATGCCTCGACGCTTTTTATCGACCATATACAAAAGATGAATATCGAGGATTTGCTGATTGCCGCTCCCGACCTGGGTGCCTCAAAACGTGCCTCGGCTTACGCCAAACGTTTGGGTTGCGACCTTGCCATTTGCCACAAACATCGTCCGCGGGCCAATGTGGTCGATAGCATGACCCTCATCGGCGACGTGAAAGATAAAAACGTCATCATTCTTGACGACATTATCGATACGGCTGGTACCATTGTTAAGGCAGGTCAAGTGATGATGGACAATGGAGCGAAGAGCGTTCGCGCCTTTGCCACCCATGCCGTGTGCAGTGGTCCCGCTATGGAGCGTTTGGATAACTCGGTGTTCAGCGAGGTAGTGGTCACCGACTCCATCCCGTTGCCTGCCAATGCTTCAAAGAAGATTAGAGTGGTGAGCACAGCTGAGATGTTCGCCGATGTCATCCACCGTGTGGAGTCGTACGAATCCATCAGTTCGTTATTCAAATAACGTAAAACCCCTGTAGAGACGCGATTCATCGCGTCTCCACAAACAACAATAAACATTAAACATCAATCAATTAAACAATCAAACACAATGAAAACTGTATCATTGAGCGGTTCTCTCCGCGAGAACGTAGGGAAAAAGGATACTAAGGCTTTGCGTAAGGCCGAGATGGTTCCGTGTGTCATGTACGGTGCTGGTGAAGAGCAAGTGCACTTCGCCACTTCAGCCAAGAATTTCGCCAAGATCCTCTTCACCCCTGAGACTTACATCATCGATTTCGAAGTCAACGGCAAGACTTACAAGACCATCCTCCAGGACATTCAGTATCATCCTGTGACCGACCAGGTGTTGCACGCCGACTTCCTCATCGTGAAGGAAGACAAGCCCGTCACCGTTGTGCTGCCTATCGCTTTGGAAGGCTCGGCTGCCGGTGTCATGCGTGGTGGTAAACCCAAGATGGGTATCAAGAAGGTGAAGGTTTGCGGTCTGATTAAGGATCTTCCGGACTATGTGAAGGTGAACATCAGCAATGTGAACATCAACGAAGCCATCAAGGTGAAGGATTTGAGCATTGAGAATGTGACTCCTATCACTCCTGGCTACACCGTTATTTATGCTGTGAATGCAGCTCGTGGTGCTGTCGTTACTGACGAAGCCGAAGAGTAAACATTTGTTCAAGTATATCAAAGGGCCGTCTTTGGGCGGCCTTTTTTTGATTTAGGATTGCTTCGCAAGAAATCCATCAAAATTGAAATAAAATCATAGATAATTCAGGATATGTGTTTTGATAGATTTTTAAAGAAAAGATTTTTGAAAGATTTCTTGTCCGCAGGACAATCCCCAAAAACAGAAAACAACATGAAATACCTGATAGCCTGTTTGGGAAACATCGGTGCCGAGTATGACAACACGCGCCACAACATCGGCTTCAAGATTGCCGACCGCTTGGCGAAGGATCTTGAAGGCACCTTTACCACGAGCCGTTTGGCGCAGGTTTCAGAGATGAAATACAAGGGGAAAACGCTTGTAGTCATCAAGCCGACGACCTACATGAACCTCAGCGGCAAGGCGGTGAAGTACTGGCTTGGCTATGAGAAGATTCCGATGGAAAACCTGTTGGTGGTCAATGATGACATTGCTTTGCCATTGGGCACGCTACGCCTCCGCAAACAGGGTGCCGACGGTGGCCACAACGGCCTGACTGACATCATCGAGAAGCTGGGCACCAATGTATTCTGTCGCCTGCGTTTCGGTTTGGGCGATGATTTCCCACGCGGTCATCAGATTGATTTCGTCCTCGGTCAATGGAAACCCTCAGAGGAGCCTATCGTCGACCAAAAAGTTGACGAGGCCGTTGAAATCATCAAAAGTTTCGTTACTCAGGGGCCGGATAGGACGATGAATCAGTTTAATAAGCGTTAATCGTTCTCCTCTGCCTCCCGAGCCTTTTTGTCTTTCAAAGACCCTTCAAAAATATCAAACCTCACAAAACGACACTCCAAAGGCC
Source organism: Candidatus Limiplasma sp. (assembly GCA_036759285.1). Classification (GTDB taxonomy): domain Bacteria; phylum Bacteroidota; class Bacteroidia; order Bacteroidales; family F082; genus Limimorpha. The sequence goes on from DAIOUZ010000142.1 coordinate 3,329, forward strand.
CATTCCAAACAGGGATTTTGGCAGTAGGTTTTAGGCCGACATGTTTCAAAGCCACGGCATCGTCGGTGATGAGCCAACATTGGAAGCCTTGGAAGTTGTGCTTCAGCGTTCGGCCGATTTCCTCGTAGAGCGTGTCGATGTCGTCTTCCTCCAAACGGTCGCCGTAGGGCGGGTTGATGACGAGGATGCCACCGCCTTCGGGTGGGGTGAGGTCGTGCATGTCCTTCTTCATCAGGTGGATGTCGTGCTGCAGGTGGGCGTAGTTGATGTTACCCTCGGCGATGGCGACGGCTTTGGGTGAGCGGTCGGAAGCCCAAATCTCATAGTCGAAGTCACAAATCTTGGCATCGGCTTCCTCGCGGATGCGTTGCCAGAGCTCGGCATCATAGTCGTCCCATTTCATGAAGCCCCACTGTTTACGATAGTATCCCGGCGGAATCTTCATTGCATACATAGCCGCCTCGATGGGCAGGGTGCCTGAGCCGCACATGCAATCGAGAAAGTTACAGTCGGCTTTCCAACCTGTGAGTTGGATGAGACCAGCGGCCAAGACCTCGTTCATCGGGGCCTTGTCGACTTGCTTGCGGTAGCCGCGATGGTGCAAGCTCTCGCCCGAACTGTCGAATAGGATGGTCACCTTATCCTCGCGAATGTGCAGATTGATGCGCAGATCAGGATTCAAGGTGTTGATGTTCGGGCGGATGCCATACACGTCACGGAACTGGTCGACGATGGCGTCTTTCACAGTCAATCCTGCATATTGCGAATGGGTGAAGAAACGACCGCTCGTCACGGCATCGACGCAAAAGGTCTGGTCGGTGCGGAGCAGCTCGCACCAGTTGATTTCCTTTACCTTATTATATAAGTCGTCGGGGTTTTTGGCGAAGAAGTTTTTGAAGGGTTTCAGCACCTTGAGGGCTGTGCGCACTTCATAATTAATGCGGTACATCAGCTCCTTATTGCCTTCGCAAATGACGGCGCGGTGCATGGGACGCACATTCTTGGCTCCTAAGGCCTTGATTTCAGCGGCCAGCACGTCTTCGAGTCCGGCAGCGGTTTTGGTTATGAGTTGATAATTGTCTTCCATGAATTCAAATTTGCTGCAAAGATAAAGTTTTTTTATTTGTTAGGCTTACGGAAAGCATGTCATTCCTACGTTGGTTGGTGCGTTGGTGGGAATCTATGCTTTCCGTAAGCATTTTATCGGTTTCCTCCGATCTCCTATAGATTCCTGCTTGCCCACTACCTCCGTTGGAATGACATAGGAGGTCGGAGGAAACCTTAGAAAATTCAAAGTTCATTCCCCAAAGTAACCATTTTTTCCCTATCTTTGCAAACTCAAAGCAAGTTTAGTTTTTGCTAATATATTGAATTACAATAATTTAATAAATCAATCAATGAAAAAAGTATTAGGAATCATCGCGATGGCCATCATGGTTTCGGTGGGTCGCGTGTATGCCGATGAAGGCATGTGGCTCCCGATGTTCGTCGAGCGCCTGAACTATGTTGACATGCAGAAGATGGGGCTGCAACTGACCCCTGAAGAACTTTACAGCATCAACCACAGCAGTCTGAAAGACGCTATCGTGGGCTTGGGTAGCGACCCCATGCCACGCGGCTTCTTCTGCACGGGTGAGATTGTCAGCGAGCACGGTTTGCTGTTCACCAACCACCACTGCGGCTATGGTGCCATCCAAAAGCTCAGCTCCGACCAACACGACTATCTCCGCGACGGCTTCTGGGCCAAGAACTACGGCGAAGAACTGCCTGCTCCCGATATGACTGCCAGCTTCCTCGTTCGCATGGAAGACGTGACGAAGGTCATCCTTGGCGAAGTCACTGACGACATGGACTATCAAGACCAACAGGCTGCCATCCGTAAGAAAATTAAGGAACTGGAAACCGCTGCTTCGGAAAACGGCAAGTACAACCCCGTCATCAAGGGTTTCTTTGAGGGCAACGAGTACTACATGTTTGTCTATCAAGTGTTCCCCGATGTGCGTCTTGTGGGTGTGGCCAACTCTTCGATTGGTAAGTTCGGCGGCGACACCGACAACTGGATGTGGCCTCGTCACACTGGCGACTTCAGCATCTTCCGCGTTTATTGCGACAAGGACGGCAACCCCGCTGCTTACAGCAAGGACAATGTGCCGTTGACGCCCAAGCACCACCTGCCCATCAGCCTCGATGGTGTGCAGAAGGACGACTTCACCATGATCTGGGGCTTCCCCGGCAGCACCGAGCGCTACATGTCGAGCTATGGCATCGACTATAATGTGGATACTTTCTATCCCGCCATTATCGACATCTTCGGCACCCAACTTGCCGCCATGGAAGAATACATGAAGGTTGACGACCACATCAACTTGATGTATGCCGACAACCACGCTGGTTTGGCCAACACTTGGAAGAATTTCATCGGCCAATGCAAGATGCTCCGCAAGAACAAGGTCAGCGAGAGCAAGGTTGCTTTGGAAAAGGACTTCACCAATTGGGTGAACAAGAACAACAAGACTGAGTACAAGAATGCTCTCCCGAACTTGAAAGCTGCTTATAAGAACATGGGCAATGTGGCCAAGTACATCTATTATCCTAACTTCGTTTCGAATGTTGGTGCCGCCGGTATCGCTGGACAGTTTGGATCTTATTACGAAGCCTATCTGCAAAAGGACAAGGATGCGCAGGAGATGGCTCTGATGATGCTCCAGCAGATGAACGTAGACGACCTCTTTGCTGAGACCGACCCACAGGTGGAGAAGAAGATCTTTGCCGAGATGCTGAAGACTTACAAGAATGCTTTCAATGCCGACGAACTGCCTGAGATCTACAACATCATCAACAAAAAGTTCAAGGGTGACATCGATGCTTTCACGGAGAATGTCTATACCACTTCCATTTTCGCTACACCCGAAAGCATCAAGGCTTTCTTGGCCAAACCTAACCCCAAGAAGATTGGTAGTGACTATGCTTACATCATGAACACCTCGATGACGGAAGTCATTATGAACAATATGATGCCCTACCGTCAAGCCATGCAAGCTGTGAGCGAAAACGACCATGTTTTCGTGAAAGGCCTGCGTGAATATTACGCTGCCACCCAACCCGGCAAGAGCCTCTATCCTGATGCCAACTCTACGATGCGTATGAGCTATGGCTCAGTGCAGGACTACATGCCCGCTGACGCTGTTCATTACGACTACATCTGCACCGCCAATGGTATCCTCGAGAAGTACGTTCCTGGCGACTACGAGTTTGACGCTCCCAAGCGCCTTATCGAGCTCATCGAGAAGAAGGACTTCGGTGCCTACGTTGATGACAATGGCGAACTCGTGGTTTGCTTCCTTTCGACCAACGACATCACTGGTGGTAATTCTGGTAGCCCCATCATGAACGGTAAGGGCGAACTCATCGGTTTGGCCTTCGACGGCAACTGGGAAGCCATGAGTGGCGACGTCAACTTTGAGCCCAAACTGCAGCGCACCATCAATGTGGACATCCGTTACGTGTTGTTCATCATCGACAAGTACGCTGGTGCCACCAACCTCATCGACGAATTGGACATCCGCAAGAGCGAGCCCAAGCCGCTCCGCGTGGAAGAGGAAGTGGTGGAATAATCGAAAGATAATCCCAAAACAAAAACGACCATCAAATCTGGTGGTCGTTTTTGTTTTTCCAAAACCAATCTGTTTTCAACGTTTTCGCGTTCCGACGATTTGGTATTTCGTGTACATTCCAGTCAAACCATTGGTGATGTCAAGGATGATGGAATCAGTGCCAACGTAATGTCCTGAGTAATTGTTGTTGCCGCCCAAGTCGTATTCTGAGGCGGGGAACTCCAAGTTCCCGTTTTTGTTGATGATGGGGATTAAGGTCATTGACCCAACTTGGATTTTCACCCTGTCTGCATCCTGCTTGACCACATTGTAAGTGTAATAGGTGGTGTCAATTTGGCTTTCCATCCACCCGTCATTGCAGTCAGGGGAGGAGGGGTCTTGGCACATGCTCACGAGGCTTTTTCGGCACATGAAATCGAAAGAGCCCGTGTAGGGTTCGCGCCAATCGGTTTGCTTGCAGCCCATCAAAGTGGCTAACAACAAGGTAACAAAAGCTAATCTTTTCATAATGCAATAATTTTAGAATGTTGGAACGACAAAAATAATCAAAAAATGGGAATGTCCCGTATTCAAGTGGCTAAATTATGTTTCTTGTCATAAAAATTGCTATTTTTGCAGGTCAAATCATTGGATACTGAAATTAACAAAGGGTTGAAGGACATTATTTCAGGTTTTGGAATGAAGAAACTGCCGTTCATCATATTGACGCTGTTTTTTGTCGCCGTTTCAGCAAAAGCCCAAAACGACACAGTCGTTTTCTCGGTCTCTGGCGGGTTCTACGAAGATGTTTTTTCGTTGGAGCTGTACAATTATTACCCGCAAAACCACATTCGCTACACCACCAACGGCAATCGGCCCACGGCAGAGTCGAAGATTTATGAGTCGCCACTGCTTTTGAACGAGAATTTGTATTCGAAATCAGACATTTACACTATCATCAATTGTCCTGAAAGCAATTTCTATCTCCCTGATTCGGTGCGGCATTGCATTGTCATCCGTGCGGCGGTGTTTGATGAAAACGACAGTTGCATTAGTACGGTGAAGACCAACAGCTATTTCATTCGCGCCTTGGGCTGCGACACGCATGGTCTGCCTGCCGTATCACTTTGTGCCGACTCGTTGGATTTGTTTGATTACTACAGGGGTATATTCGTTCCAGGAGTTCATTATGTCTGGTGGAGCCCCCTCTATTCTGGCAATTATTTTCAGCGGGGCATTGAATGGGAACGGCTTTGCAATGTGGAGTATTACGAACTAGACAACACAGGAATCAATCAACAAGCGGGATTGAGGACCCATGGTGGTTCCACACGCAGGATACAGCAGAAGAATCTCAAGATCTTGGCCAAGGAGGAGTATGGAAACAAACGATTCAAACA
>DAIOUZ010000143.1:0-8296 GCA_036759285.1 Candidatus Limiplasma sp.
TTTAAGCTTTGTAACTAATCTTTCCCTATTTTTGCACTTGCTATTTGAACCTGCGATCAAAACTGAAAAATCGAAAAAATATGCGGTTATAAAAAAAAGTTGTACCTTTGCCGCCGAAAACGAGTACTTTTTATTCACTAAAAATTGAAAACTATGTCAGAAATTTTGAATGAAATCGTTCCGATTATCGCTGAAAAACTCGGCGTGGATCCTTCGGAAGTTACCATGGAAGCCAGCTTCACCAACGACCTTGGTGCTGACTCATTAGACACTGTCGAACTGATGATGGAATTTGAAAAGAGTTTCAACCTCTCCATCCCGGACGACCAACAAGAAAGCATTGTGACTGTTGGCGACGTTGTGAGACTCATCGAAAAGATGCGTGCTGAAAACAACTAATCAACAGTTTCTTGTAATCAAATAATAATTGAATGGAATCGAAACGAGTTGTTGTCACGGGCTTGGGAGCCATCACACCGGTCGGAAATACCGTAAAGGATTTCTGGGATGGTTTAGTGAATGGAAAAAACGGAGCCTGTGAGATAACCCGTTTCGATTCTACTTTATTCAAGACCCATTTCGCCTGCGAGGTGAAAGGGTATAACCCCGACGACTTCTTCGACAAGAAAACCGCCCGCAAGTACGACTTGTTCGCTCAATTCGACATTGTGGCCGCCGACGAGGCCATCGCCGACTCAGGCATCACCCCCGAGAACACCGACTTTGACGATGTAGGTGTGCTTCTGACTTCGGGTATCGGTGGTGTCAACCATTTCTTCAACGAAATGAAAGAGTTTTTCGTGAATGGCGACGGCACGCCACGTTTTAGTCCCTTCCTCATCACCAAGATGATTGCCAACATGCCTGGCGGCGTCATCTCCATCAAATATGGTTTCCGTGGTCTCAACTTTGCCACCGTGTCGGCTTGTGCTTCATCGGCACATGCCATCATGGATGCTTTCAATTACATCCGCTACGGTAAGAGTAAGGTCATCGTCGCAGGTGGGGCAGGAGCGGCCATTGGCGAATGCGGTATCGGCGGTTTCAACTCCATGCATGCCCTCTCAACGCGCAACGACGATTTCATGACCGCATCGCGTCCCTTCGATCTCAATCGAGATGGTTTCGTCATGGGTGAAGGTGCAGGCAGCCTTGTGTTGGAGGAGTACGAACACGCTGTGGCCCGTGGCGCGAAGATTTATGCCGAAATCGTAGGTGGCGGCGCTTCAGCCGATGCTTACCACATTACTGCTCCGCATCCCGAAGGCAAGGGTGGCATCCTCAGCATGAAACGCGCTTTGGAAGATGCCGAAATCAAGCCCGAAGCTATCGACCACATTAACACGCATGGCACCTCGACGCCTGCTGGCGACTTGGCCGAACCTATCGCCATCAAAGAGGTGTTTGGTGAGCATGCCTATAACATCAGCATTAACTCCACCAAGTCGATGACGGGTCACCTGTTGGGTGGTGCTGGCGCCGTCGAAGCCATCGCCTGTGTGTTGGCACTCAAGAATGGCGTCATCCCGCCTACCATCAACCACTTCGATGACGACCCGCAAATCGACAGCCGCCTCGATTTCACTTTCGGCAAGGCCCGTAAGCGCGATATCAACTATGCGCTCACCAACTCCTTTGGCTTTGGCGGACAAAATGCTACCCTGATCTTTAAAAAGTATTGATTTTAATGGCTTTACCCTCTTTTTTGTCCCATCATAGTCCCGAAGAAAAGAGGCTCTCTGATTATATCCACAACATTTTTGGTTTCCGGCCGAAAAACATCTCGCTGTATCAGTTGGCTTTCACGCATAAGTCGATGGCGGCAGAGACGGTGGGCAACTATCATGTCAGCAACGAGCGTATGGAATACCTTGGTGACGCGGTCTTAAGCACGGCCGTGGCCGATTATCTGTTTCATACCTATCCTACACAAGCCGAAGGTTTTCTCACCGAGATGCGCTCCCGCATCGTCAGCCGTGTGTCGCTCAACAGACTGTCGCAAAAACTGGGATTCGACGATTATATCATACATGCTCCCGACATGAGCAACAACGCCCGATCAATGGGCGGCAATGCCTTTGAAGCCCTCATGGGCGCTATCTATCTCGACCGTGGCTTCGATTTTGCCAAACGTATCATTGTCGAGCGCATCATCAAGGTTCACATTGACCTCGATGAATTGCAGCATACCGATGTCAACTTCAAGAGCAAGTTGCTTGAGTGGTCGCAGAAAAAGAAAAAGACCACCATCTTCAAACATCTGGATGAAGTCGGCGAGGGACACAAGAAGCAATTCCACGTGCAGATTCTCATCGACGGTACCCCTTATGCCGATGCTTACGACCGTTCCATCCGTGGAGCCGAACAGCTGGCAGCTGAGAAAACCTGTCAACTTTTGTTTCAAGAAGATTAAGGTGTAAGTCCTTGTAAAAGCGAGCTGTGCATGTCATTCCGTGTGAAGGTTTGTGCATAGGGAAATGGAATCTATGCACGGCGATTATAGAAGCACAAACTATAAAGGACGGCTTCAAAAAGTATAGATTCCATGCCATCCCACATTTCTTCGCAGGAATGACATACTTTTTGAAGCCTACAAAAAGTCAAGCGTTATTCGAAAAATGTAGTAACTTTGCGGCATGAATCCCAAAGACAGAAAGATACAAATCGCCTCATTTGAGGGTACCACCGTCATCGGCATCAACTCCGGCATGGTCGATTACAAGCTCGCGTGGAACATCAACAAAAAGCTCTCGCTCGACCTTATCAAGTATGACGACCTCATCTTTGAAGGTGCACCTTTCTCATTTTTCTATTACACAGCGGGCGAGAATTACAATGTCTACAACCTGGTCTCGCTCGTGTGCAAGGACAAGGTGCTGTATCCTTTTTCGCCTCGCCTCGACTATCTGCTGCTCATCCAAAACACCTTAATGCCCGAGCGGCAAATCGCCATCATGCGTAGCCTTCGCGAAATCGACGGCATCGGTCATGCTTTCCTTTTGGAGAAAGACAAAAACCTGAGGATGGTACTCGAGACCATCGCCGACTGCGAGCAAAAGATGATTGACAAGAAAAAGAAGCAAACCGACCTTAACGAAGTGCGCAAACAAATGCGTGCAAAGGAAGCCCAAGAGACAGAACTCAGAAAGAGTTCGAAATAATTCAATTGGTAGATTTCCAGTGCTTTATCCTATTCTTCAATAAAAATCTCGATTTGGTTTTCTTCCGTGATGAAGGAAGAAACGCCGTCGCCAATACCGAGCGTAAAACGGTTTTTCCCTGTCTTAATGTCGTCGCTGACTATTGTAAACAAGTGTCCATTGTATGCTTCATGAGCTGGAATTACAATGTTGTCGTTGTAGAAACAATAGCCAAAATCATTACTCATGAGATATTGCGTCTTGATGCACATGTCGAACTCAGGATGATGAAAATCAACGGCTCGGTCGTAGGGGTTGTAGATGGAGAAGTCGAGTTGAATGGTGTCGCCATAGTGGAATACAGGCGCTTCAGTAACGTCACGATTCGTGATTTGGAATGCTGTCACCAAGCGGTTGGCCGACTGGAAATGCTCTGCCATAAAGCCTTGGAATTCAACCCCGTTGATTTGATAAGCTTTAGATAGCCTATGTGGGGAACACACGAAAACGCGCTGGCCGACCCAATCCTTGTCAAATTGCCAAAGGTCGTATTGCGTCATGCGGTCGTAATAGCTTTGTAGTGTCGAGCTTTCCTTACCCGTGAAATAATGGTACAGTGCTGGCTGTTGGAACGAGCCACGGAATACCACGGGTCGATCACCCGCCACTTGCTCGATAGCACGATAATATGGTTCCTTGCCATGGTAGCCGAAATGGTCGGCCAAAGGTGTTAATAGAAGGATCCTGAAAGCCAAAACCAGTAGGAGAGAAGGAAAAATAACAAACTTGGTATATTTTCTTAACCTTTCGTCAATCAAGGCCTTACGATACACCAAAACCACCGCTGGAATGCAGCAAACGATGGTCCAATGCGGCTCCACATGCCCCCGGAAGGCCATCAACCAGAAGAAGAAAAAGAAACCAATCAAAATAAATCTCAATCCACGTTCAAAGACCAGATTGCCGTGCATATCTTTCCTAGGAGGGCTTGTGTGATAGCTGGAATCTATGTACGGCGAGTTGGTCTTCTTTCTTTTAATCAGCACACACACCACCGCTCCAAAAGTAAACGGATTAAAAATCAGAAGCTGATTAGGCAAATACTCCAAGAAATAACTCCAGCGAAATGCCTCATTGCGCCCCGCAAGATGGTATTTGAAACTTGGGAAGTCATTGTCGACCTGCCACAAAACATGAGGCATCAGCAAGGCCAAAGCCAATAGGCAAGTCACCCAGAATTTGCCGTCTTTGAGAAGTCTAAGGTTCGATAGCACAATCAGTCCTAAAAACAAGAAAGCATGGTACTTGCTGTAAATCATCAAGGCCATAACCATGCCTAACAACAAAGCTTTAGGCCAAGTCTTTTCCTCTAGATACTGCTGATAAATCAGCAAAAACAAGGCAGAAAACAGAATTAACCCTACATCAGGTGTAGTGACAAAACCATAGATGTTGAACATCACGATGGAGCAGGCGATTGTGAAGAAGAGGAAGGGGTTTTTGGAAGTCGGCGTTTCGACGGGCTCAACGACCTTGGCTTTTATGCCGTTAAGGTCCCTGAGCCTGCGGTCCCTGAGCAGAGCCGAAGGGTCGAAGGGCCGACCAAATTTTAAATTTTGAATTTTAAATCTTGAAATAACAAACACAAACTAATATGGCAAAAGACACAACAAAAGCAAAAACACCCGAAGTCGCTGACGAGCAAAGAGTCATGCCCTTCGGCAAACAGAATTACATCCTCGTGCTCATCGGCATCGCGCTGCTCGTCTTGGGCTTCATCTTCATGCTGGGCGGCGGCTCCAACGACCCCGATGTATTCAATGAAAAAATGTTTGACTTCCAACACATTACCTTGTCCACTATTCTGATTCTGGCAGGTTTTGTCGTGGAAATCGTAGCTATCTTTTGGAAAGGGAAAAAATAAAATGCGAAATGCGGAATAAAAGCAATTCCACATTCAGCATTCCACATTCAGCATTCCACATTCAGCATTCAGAATTAAAAACAACAAACTATGGACTGGTTACAAGCATTAATTTTAGGCATCATCCAAGGCTTGACGGAATATTTGCCCGTCAGCAGCAGCGGCCATTTGGCCATCGGACAAGCGCTCTTCGGTCTTGAAGACGGCGAATCCAACCTCACTTTCACGGTTTTGCTCCATGTGGCCACCGTGCTCAGCACTTTGGTCATCCTCTGGAAGGAAATCGTCTGGATTTTCAAGGACTTGTTTACTAAACAATCCTGGAACAGTTACCAAAATTTAAACGGTGGCACGAAATACGCCATCAACATCCTTATCTCGATGATTCCTGTGATGATTGTCGGTTTATTTTTCAAGGACAAGGTGGAAGAGGTCTTCGGCTCGGGACTGCTCATCGTGGGCATCATGCTCCTGGTGACAGCCTCGCTGCTCGCTTTCTCTTACTTCGCCAAACCACGCCAAAAAGAGAACATCAGCCCCTCGAATGCCTTTGTCATCGGTATCGCCCAGGCTTGCGCCGTGATGCCGGGTTTGTCGCGCTCAGGCTCAACGATTGCTACAGGTTTGCTCCTTGGCAACAAGAAGGAAAAACTGGCTCAATTCTCCTTCCTAATGGTCATCCCTCCCATCTTGGGTGAGGCTTTGCTCGACACTAAGGACATCCTCAAGGTTGGTTTCAGCGAGGCTATGAGCGGACTTTCACCAGTGGCGGCCATCGTTGGTTTCCTGGCAGCGTTTATTTTCGGCTGCATCGCCTGCAAGTGGATGATTAACATCGTGAAGAAGGGTAAGCTGATTTGGTTTGCCGTGTATTGCGCTATCGTCGGCATCGTCGCCATAATCTTCGCCTGATGTTCGACTTTGAAAGCGGCGAGGTCATCCTCATCGACAAGCCCTTGGACTGGACGTCGTTCGACACGGTCAACTTCATCCGTTCCCTGCTCAACCGTTGCTATGGCATCCGCAAGCTGAAGGTGGGCCATGCGGGTACTTTGGATCCTTTGGCGACGGGCTTGCTCATCATCTGCACTGGAAAGATGACCAAGCAAATCGACACCTACCAAGCGCAGGTGAAGATTTACACTGGAACAATTCTTTTAGGACAAACCACTCCGACTTTCGACTTGGAGAGCGAGCCTAATGCCTTCTTCCCTACTGACGGCATCACGCCAGAACAAATCGAAACATATTTGAAAAATATGCTGAATTGCCGAAGAACAACAAAAAAGACAGGAAGAGCAATACCCGCCGAAGTATTCCGCCATCAAAATCAAGGGAAAACGCGCCTTCGACTACGCCCGCTCCGACGAGGAAATCGAACTGAAAGCCCGCGACATCCACATCGACGACTTCAAAATCAGCCTCGACCGCTTCCCCGAACTCGACTTCGAGGTCACTTGCAGCAAAGGCACCTACATCCGCAGCCTCGCCAACGACTTCGGCAAGGCTTTGGGCAACGGTGCCTGCCTAACCTCGCTACGCCGCACCCGCATCGGTGACTTCAAAGTTGAGGATGCATGGCCACTTGAAAAGCTGAGACAACACATCGTTGACACGGGGGATGCGTTTAAAGCATGGAAAAAGGCCCAATTGGAAAAAGAGCAAAAACAAGCCTGACAATCAATAGATTAATAAAAAAACTTGACAAAACTTTTGTCCTGCATTATCTTTGCACGCCTTTATTGAGCAAAGGCATATCAAACTTTATATAAATGAAACTCTCTCAATTCAAATTTAACCTGCCCAGCGAATTGATTGCGCTGCAACCTACCCAAAATCGCGATGAAGCCCGCATGATGGTCGTCGACCGCAGAACAGGCAAAATCGAGCACCGCATCTTTAAGGACTTGGTGGATTATGTGAAGGACGGCGACGTGTTCGTCATTAATAATACTAAGGTGTTTCCCGCCAAATTGTACGGCGAAAAAGAGAAGACCGGTGCCAAAATCGAGGTACTGCTGCTCCGTGAGCTGGACCACGAAAGCCGCCTTTGGGACGTGCTCGTCGACCCGGCCCGTAAGATCCGCATCGGCAACAAGCTCTATTTTGGCGACGGCGACGAGTTAGTGGCCGAAGTCATCGACAACACCACTTCGCGTGGTCGTACCCTACGTTTCCTCTATGATGGCACCTACGACGAGTTTAAGAAGACGCTCTCTTCGCTCGGACACACACCCATCCCAAGGGAGCTGAACCGCGAGGAACGCCCCGAAGACGCCGAGGATTTCCAGACCATCTACGCCAAGGTGGAAGGTGCCGTCTCGGCTCCCACCGCTGGCATGCATTTCAGCAAGATCCTGATGAAACGCTTGGAAATCATCGGTGCTTCCTTCGCCGAGCTAACCCTACACCCCGGCATGGGCAACTTCCGCGACATCGAGGTGGAAGACCTCACTAAACACAAACCCGACTCGGAAGAGATGTACATTGACGAGGAGTGCTGCACCTTGGTCAACGAGGCCAACCAACGCCACAACACCGTCTTTGCCGTGGGCACCACCTCGCTGAAGGCCCTTGAGACCGCCCAGACCATCAGTGGCAAAATCAAGCCGTTCAAGGGCTGGACGAACAAGTTCATCTTCCCGCCTTACACCTTCTCGGTAGCCAACGCGATGATTACCAACTTCCACCTGCCCAAATCGCCGATGATGATGGAGGTGGCTGCCTTTGCGGGCTATGACCTGCTGATGAAGGCCTATAAGGAAGCCATCGCCGAGAAATATCGTTTCTTCACCTATGGCGACGCGATGCTAATAATTTAAAAGCTATCAGTCATTAGCAGTCAGCTTTCAGCTAGCAATAACCGAGCTGAGAGCTGATTGCTGAAAGCTGAATGCCAATTTTGAATTTTTGAATCTTAAATAACTAAATAATGAACCAAGAAGATTTCTTTAAGAAGATAACCGCTCATGCGAAGGAATACGGTTTTATTTTCCCTTCGAGCGAGATTTATGACGGACTATCAGCCGTTTACGACTACGGCCAGAACGGCGTGGAGCTGAAGAAAAACATCCGCGAATATTGGTGGAAGGCCATGGTGCAGATGCACGAGAACATCGTCGGCATCGATGCCGCCATTTTCATGCACCCCACCACCTGGAAGGCCTCGGGCCACGTCGACGCCTTCAATGACCCGCTCATCGACAACCGCGACAGCAAGAAACGCTATCGT
>DAIOUZ010000144.1:0-8269 GCA_036759285.1 Candidatus Limiplasma sp.
AGGTCTTCTGTAAATACTTTTCTTGCCTAACATGACCTTATCCGATTACGATTAAAGTATCACCTTGAAGCACATTGTCGCCCTGACGGCAGTTGATGGCGGTGATGGTACCGTCAGCTTCGGCCAGCAGGTTGTTTTCCATCTTCATGGCTTCGTACATGAGCAGCTTGTCGCCTTTCTTCACGGCGTCGCCCTGCTTGACGAAGATCTGCATGATGGTTCCAGGAAGCGGAGCAGCCATCTTGTGTCCGGCACCACCTGCAGCGGCAGCCGGTTTCGGAGCTGCATTCTGGGCAGGAGCACTGGCGGTGGGCTTGGCGGCCGGACGGGCCACGGGAGCGATCACCGGAGCGGCTTGCTCTTCCATCTCCACTTGATATTCAGTGCCATTCACATTGACGGTGGCGATGTTACCTTCAATGTTCTGGACTTCTACTTCGTATGGTTTTCCACTAATGGTGAATTTGAATTTTTTCATGATTGTTCGATTTAACGTTTCCAGTGTCTAACTCCGTAATTTTTGTCGTTCCAAGAAGTCACCCTCCTGTCGATGGTGATGACGTTGCTCTCTTCGTCGTGAAGGTTGGTCGAGAGGTACAGGGCCATACCGATGGCGGTCAGTACCTCGGGGGCTATCTCACCTTCGGCCAGTTTGACCGTGGGCTTCACCGTCACAGGCTTAATCTCCTTCACCTCGTTCTTCTTGGCGTCCTGCTTCTTGAAATAGGAAGCCACACCGCGGAAAATAGTTGAAAGGATGAAGAGGGCGATGACAACGATGAGGAAACCGGCGATGGTGACAATCCAGCCTTTGGTGTAGACCCAATCTTCGTGAGCCAACAGTAATGATATTTGTAACAGTTTCATCGTTTCAAGGATTTACGGTTACAGCGGGATGTTCGAATGTTTCTTCTCGGGGTTGGCGAGGCGCTTCGTCTCAAGGGTGCGCAAGGCACGGATGACACGGAAACGGGTGTTGCGCGGCTCAATCACATCATCGATGTAACCGAACTTGGCAGCCTCGTACGGGTTGGCGAACTTCTTGGTATATTCATCCACCTTTTTGGCAACGAACTCAGCGCGCTCCTCGGGATTTTCAATCTCGGAAATCTTCTTGCCATCCAGCACCTCAACGGCACCGCTGGCACCCATGACGGCGATTTCGGCAGTCGGCCAAGCGTAGTTGACATCATTACGCAACTGCTTGCAGCCCATCACGAGGTGAGAACCACCATAGGACTTACGCAGGGTAACGGTGACCTTCGGCACGGTGGATTCGCCATAAGCATAGAGCAGCTTGGCGCCGTGGACGATGATACCATTGTACTCTTGACCCGTACCTGGCAGGAAGCCGGGCACATCGACCAAGGTCACAATCGGGATGTTGAAGGCGTCGCAGAAGCGGACGAAACGAGCGCCCTTGCGGGAAGCGTCGCAGTCCAACACACCAGCGAAGAAGGCAGGGTTGTTGGCCACAATACCGACCGACATGCCATCAAAGCGGGCGAAGCCGACGATGATGTTCTTGGCGTAGTTCTTGTGGATTTCGAGGAAATCACCGTTGTCGACGATGGCATTGATGATGTCACCGACGTTGTAAGGCTTGTTCGGGTTGTCGGGAATGATCTGATTCAACGCATCTTCCATGCGGTCGATGGGGTCGTTGCATTCCACGAGCGGGGCGTTCTCCATGTTGTTCTGCGGGATGAAGGAGATAAGTCTGCGGATGATGGAAAGACCTTCTTCCTCGGTTTCGGCAGCGAAGTGAGCCACGCCCGACTTCTGGCTGTGGATGCGAGCGCCACCGAGGTCGTCGGTGCTGACATCCTCGCCGATGACGGTCTTCACGACTTTCGGACCCGTGAGGAACATGTAGCTACCCACATTGGTCATGATGATGAAGTCGGTCAGTGCGGGAGAATACACGGCGCCGCCGGCGCAGGGGCCGAAGATGGCCGAAATCTGCGGGATGACACCCGAAGCGTTGATGTTGCGCTGGAAGATCTCAGCGTAACCGGCGAGGGAGCGGGAGCCCTCTTGGATACGGGCACCGCCCGAGTCGCAGATGCCAATGACAGGAGCGCCAACTTTCATGGCTTGGTCCATCACCTTGCAGATCTTGAGGGACATGGTCTCACTCAAGGCACCGCCAAACACGGTGAAGTCTTGGGCGTAGACGTAAACGACGCGGCCGTCGATGGTACCATGACCGGTGACGACGCCGTCGCCGAGGTACTGTTGCTTGTCGAGACCGAAATCGACGGTACGATGGGTCACGAACATGTCTGTCTCTTCGAAACTGCCTTCGTCGAGCAGGATGGCGATGCGTTCGCGGGCCGTCATCTTGCCCTTCGCATGTTGGGAGTCGATGCGCTTCTGGCCACCGCCGAGACGGGCCTCGTTGCGCTTCTCCAACAATTCTTGTATTTTCTGTTCGATTAACATGATATATAGATTTTTACTTGTTTTTATCCTCGCAAAGTTCTGTCAAAACGCTGCAGGTCGATTTGGGATGCAGGAAGGCGATGCTCAATCCTTCGGCACCCTTGCGGGGAGCCTGGTCGATGAGGCGGATGCCCAGTTCCTTGGCCTCTTCGAGGTGGCCTTCGATGTTCTCCACGGCGAAAGCGATGTGGTGCATACCACCGCGACCGTTGTTGTTCTCGATGAACTTGGCGATGGTGCTTTCGGGGCTGGTGGGCTCCAAAAGCTCGATTTTGGTCTGGCCGCAGCGCAAGAAAGCGGTCTTCACTTTCTGGTCGGCGACTTCTTCGATGGCGTAGCACTTGGTGCCAAGCAATTTTTCAAAGAAAGGAATGGACTCGTCCAAACTTGTGACAGCGATTCCAATGTGTTCAATGTGAGAGGGTTGCATAATTATTCGAATAATTTATTGTTAAAAAATACGTATTTATTAAATCGGTGCAAAGGTATGACAATTTTTTGGGGTTTGCAAAGGAAAAAGTTAAAGGAATTAGACTCTGAGGAAATCTGCTTGAAAAAGGGGGATTTCCACAATATTAGAAAACACCAAGTGAATCTATTGTTTGCTGCAATATCTTAGTTAGTTTTGCTGCACCGAACTCATTTAGATGATCCGCATCATAGAAATCATCTTCACAAAACCTCTCGTCCGCCAATAAATTCAGATAGCAAACATTGTCATAATGCTTGACAAAATAACCACAACACTCCTCCATTAATTTCAACTGTTTTTGATTCAAGTTTTCCCGATAGGTATGGAATGTTGGCGTAGTCAAAATAATAACTTGTGCCTGCTTCTCGACACACTTATCTACCATTTCTCCAACAAGTCTTATGTTGTTTTCCATAATAGTCGAGTCTATTTCTGCCCGTGTGTGTCGTTTTGCTGCTGTCGCCCCCGACTCCTTCCAGTCCTCGGAACGATTTTCCAACTTATAGGTGGTTCCATAACCCAATTCATTGCATGTGCGATGGTCTGCCTTGCATAGAATGGAGTTCCTCACCTTATCGAACTGCAATCCGTTGTAAACTTCCAAATTGTATTTTGGCTCAAATCTATGGTACTTGCAACCGTAGTAAATCGAGTAGTATTTCACCCGCCAATCTTCAATCCCGTTTTCTGGACCAAAACCTAAAAAAGAACCATATGAGACAGGCAAAACCAATACTTCCAAAGAATCCATCTCGTTAGCAAACTTTAAAAAAACGAAATGGTCGTATTTTATACTTTGGGAAACATGGGCGGCATTGAAAGCCTTGCATGAAAACAGATTTGGCTCTATACCATAAAACGCATGGGAACTGCCCATGTTGAGAACCTGAATAGACCGGGCATTGTTAGACAACCACTCATTCTTGTATGAATAGTCATTGGGGATTATACGAAGGTAATGCTCACATAATACAATTCCTAATAGCAAAGGAA
Organism: Candidatus Limiplasma sp.; assembly: GCA_036759285.1. Classification (GTDB taxonomy): domain Bacteria; phylum Bacteroidota; class Bacteroidia; order Bacteroidales; family F082; genus Limimorpha. The sequence continues at coordinate 3,911 of DAIOUZ010000144.1, forward strand.
CAAGTATGAGCAGGATTGTTCGAATTATAAACTTTTTCATATGCCTAAAATTGGAAATAAATAAAAGTTTGTTCTTGACCCCAACTGCCCAAAATCAATAGAATGATAGCATAATAAATTGCAAATCTCAACCACCCATTTTTAATTCTGGATATCTCCAACCCATGTGTTTTATCTTTCTGCAACCACTCCACCGCCAGCATAATGACAATAAAAATGGAATTGCTTAATGCAATTTTCTTCTTGATGAAAACCGTAAATAAACTCGCATCGCATATTCCGCAAACATACTTCCAAGCCATCTCAATACTCTCAGCCCTAAAGATAATCCACCCAACCACTGCCAAAAAGAAAGTCAAAAGCATCTGCCTAGCCTCTTTCCTTGTCGGTAACAATCGCCCCTCAGCAATCTGGTTGGTATATTTACGATTCTTACCAGTAAGGATTAAAGGTAAGAACAAAATGGCGTGGCATGCACCCCAAGCAATGAAAGTCCAATTTGCTCCGTGCCAAAAGCCGCTCAAAAGGAAGATGACGAAAGTGTTCCTAACAACCTTAGCCTTTGATACACGACTGCCACCCAAAGGGATATAAACATAATCCCTGAACCATGTCGTCAACGAAATGTGCCATCTGCGCCAAAACTCGGCAATGTCGCGACTGAAATACGGCACGTTGAAGTTTCGCATCAACTTTATTCCGAATAGTTTTGCAGTGCCTATGGCGATGTCGGAATAGCCCGAAAAATCGCCATAAATCTGAAAGGTGAAAAAGATGGCAGCAAGGTGCTTCCGCTTTGCTCCGTATAGGTCGAGAACACTTGGTCGACATACACGGCACAGTTGTCCGCCACCACTATCTTCTTGAATAAGCCCCAAAGGATTTGCCGCATCCCGTCAACGGCGGTGTCATAGTCAAATTCGCGCTTCTTTAGGAACTGAGGCAAGAGGTTGGTCGCCCTCTCGATGGGACCAGCCACCAACTGCGGGAAGAATGAAATGAAAGCGAAAAAGGCGACAATATCCTTGGTCGGTTCTATCTTACCACGATAGACATCGATGGAATAGGATAGGGCTTGGAAAGTGTAGAATGAGATACCCACGGGGAGTATCACTTTCAGCAACAAACCTCCCGTCGAAATGTGGAAAAGTTGCGCAAACTCGGTGACAAAGAAGTCGTAATACTTGAACAAGGCAAGGATACCAAGGTTAAGCACAATGTTGAGCGTCGTCCATGTCTTCGCCTCCTTCCGGGTCTTTGCTTTTCCGATGAGCAACCCGCTACCCCACGAACAAAAGGATGTAAACGCGATGAGCAGCAGGAAACGCCAGTCCCACCATCCGTAAAACACATAACTTGCCACAACGACGAAAGCATTCTGCAGCCGCAACTGCCACTTCGACTTGCTGAGGAAGCGGTCGAAGACGAACCAATAGAGAAGGAACACTATCGGCAGGAAGAGGGCGAATTGGATGGAGTTGAAAAGCATAGAGATTTATGGTTTGCAGAGGCAAAGGTAGTAAATAATTCAATCTATGGGAAAAATAAATAGAATCTGAAGAAATCTGTTTGAAAAGGGGAGATTTTCTCAAAATCAAAAACGGCTCTATTCCGCTAATAGATTCAAATAATCATTTGGGATTTTTTTATTAAAAAAGTGAATCTCATCAACATACCAATCGGAGGGTAAGTATATAATGCTACTTCTGTATGGCTGTAAAAGACCTGAAAGGCTTGACATATACTCTGGTGAAAGATTTTCCCAAAACGATGCAATATAATCTTGTCTATCGTCTCGAATAGGAGTAGATACCATACGGAATACAATATTGTTTGCATTTGCAATAGAATCCATCTTTAGAAGATACTCATAACTTAACTTTGATACACTTTTTACTGATTGGAAAGAAGGTATAGCCAGTTTTGGAGTATATGAAGAGGTTCGAACGAACGGTAAATTCGCTGTCCAATAATATGGAATTGAATGTATTCGTTGTTTTAGATGTTTCGTATATTGCTCCGAAAATATATAAGGAGGAAAGGGTTTCAAAAAATAATTATACGCATACTTGTCAACATCATTTGTCAAACTGAATGGAGTTATGAGCAAAATTACTTCTTCTGGTAAATCCTCAACATTGGTTTCAATATAATTTTTCAACAAAAAAAACTGTCCAGCCATTGTAATTGCTTGATTGCAAGCCAAAGACAGGATACTATCATATTCTTTGTCACACGGATATAACTGACGTCCTACACTATCTCCCAATAATAGTTTTTTCACTTTTCCAACTTTTTGTGAATTGCCAATTGCACAAAAACCCTCTAATCCAGTTTTTGTAGCGCCCAATATTGGAACACCTTGTTTTAGCAGATGCATCTTGAAGATATCGACAGGAACAGCTATCAATAGTACAATGACGATATATAACAATATTTTCTTCAAAAAACACTTCATATCAAAACTGGAAATAAATAAATTGATTGAAACCATAACGCCCGTACCAGATGATTATAAGAACAACAGCAATATAAAATGCTCGCCTCATCCACTTATTAATACTAAAACTTTGTAAAGCAAAGGTATGTTCCCTATTTCTTGTAAACCACTCTACTAACAACATAAAGATAATGAATATATTCATCGGCCACATTTCAGACCAAGTGAAAAACCTGTAACTTGCTCGTATCGTCCCAAACTGCAGCATCCCTTGGAAATACTCCCAAGCCTGTCCAATGCTCTCCGCCCTAAAGATGATCCAACCAATCACCGCCAAAAAGAATGTCAAAAGCATCTGTCCTGATTCTCTTATCGTCGGCAAGATTCTCCCTTCGGCCACTTGGTTCGTGTACTTGTGGTTCTTTCCCGTGAGAATGAGCGGCAAAAACAAAATCGCATGATACGCGCCCCAGGCGATGAAGGTCCAGTTCGCGCCATGCCAGAAACCGCTCAACAGGAAGATGACGAAGGTATTCCTGACCACTTTTGCTTTCGATACGCGGCTGCCGCCCAACGGAATGTACACATAATCCCTGAACCAAGTCGTCAGGCTGAAGTACGGCACGTTGAAGTTGCGCATCAGCTTTATCCCGAACAGCCTGGCCGTGCCTATTGCAATATCAGAGTAACCCGAAAAGTCGCCGTAGATCTGGAAAGTGAAGAAGATGGCGGCGAGAAGCAAAGCGCTCCCGCTTTGTCCCGTATAGGTCGAAAACACTTCGTCGACAAACATTGCGCAGTTGTCCGCCACCACTATCTTCTTGAACAAGCCCCAAAGTATCTGCCGCATCCCGTCGACGGCGGTGTCATAATTGAACTCACGCTTCTTCAGAAATTGCGGCAAAAGATTGGTTGCCCTCTCAATGGGGCCAGCCACCAGCTGTGGGAAGAAGGAGATGAATGCAAAAAAGGCGACGACATCCTTGGTCGGCTCAATCTTGCCTCGGTAGACATCGATGGAATAAGACAGGGCTTGAAAAGTATAGAACGAGATACCTACGGGCAATATCACTTTCAGCAAAAGGCCATCCGTGGAGATGTGGAATACTTGCGCAAACTCCGTGACGAAGAAGTCGTAGTACTTGAACAATGCAAGGATGCCGAGGTTCAGGACTATGTTGAGCGTTGTCCAAGTCTTTGCCTCTTTCTTTGACTTTGCCTTTCCGATAAGTAATCCACTACCCCACGAGCAAAGTGAGGTGAAAGCGATGAGCAGCAGAAACCTCCAGTCCCACCAGCCGTAGAACACATAACTCGCCACCACAACGAAAGCGTTCTGCATCCTCAATTGATACTTCGACTTGCTGATAAATCGGTCGAAGACAAACCAATAGAGCAGGAACACTATCGGCAGAAAAAGGGCGAATTGGATGGAATTAAAGAGCATGGTATTATGACCTATCTTGAAAATGCAAAAATAAGAAAAATAGAAATGGAAAAGCTCAATTATAACAGTTGTTCTTTTTTTATTTCAGCAGCAATTCACAATCCAAAATCTTTCTTTACCCGCAATGCAAACAAATCAGCCCCAATAGAATTCAAATGCGAACAATTAAAATAGATTGAATCAGCTCGAAATTCTTCATCGTCAAGATAATTGTGGTATTCTATCGGATAATGGACAGCAACACTATCCACCAAAGCATATAAGTTTCTGATTCCTTGCTCGCATGTTTTGGCAACATAACAATCTGCACATGGACAAGTAACAACCACAAAACGAATATTATTTTCATAACAAGTCCTTGCTAATTGGATAAAATATTCTTTGAATTCATTGTAGCATAAAGCTACAGTATCACTACTCCATGATATATTTGTTTCTTCAATTTCACTCTCAAAGAACGAACTTTGTCCTT
>DAIOUZ010000145.1:0-8164 GCA_036759285.1 Candidatus Limiplasma sp.
CTCCACGTCCTCGCTGCGGAACTTGTTGTTCTCGTTGGTGTAGAACTGCTCGGCACCGGCAGCAGCGGTCACCATGTGCAGGATGGCCTCATAGCGGGCGTCACGCAGCTTCACGGTGTTGGTGCCCATCTCCTCGGTCAGCGCCTCCCATAACTCGGGCGAGACATATGCGCTGATGTCCATCGTGCCGCGGTCGCACACGATGAGCACAGGCTTGCTGCATTGCGCAGCCATCTTGGCGAAGTGGTCCTCAAGCGCCAACTGGATGTTGAGCGTCGATTTCTCGGCCTCAAAGAACAAAGCCTTGTTCTGAGTCAGATAGTTGATGCCGGCACTGCTGAACATCGTGGGCACCTCGGGAATGGCGAACACCTGGAACCCCAGGCCACTGAAGTGCTCGATGATGCGTGCCATTGCCGTAGTCTTGCCGGCGCAAGGACCCCCGGTCAACACGATCTTGGTGATTTTATTGGTGATCTTATCAGTCATTTTCTTGTCTTGGTTTTTCTAGCTCACAAAAAGAAGGCCAAAATTACACACAATCCTCCACCCCCACAACCTTTAAATTATAAAAGATGTAAAAAACAATTGATATAGATGAAAAATACAGATTGAGAATCATGCCAATTTGCGTGATTGAGAAAAAAGAATTACTTTTGCTATTGGAAAACAAGACACAATAAGATTATGACTACTACAGAATTAAATGCCGAAGTCCTGCGCAATCTGAGTATTGTGGCAGAGGACGAGAATCTGCTCAGACGAGTGGCTCGCTACTTGCGCCGTGTTGTCGCCGAGAAGAATGATCCCACGTTAATGACTAAGGAGGATTTTTTTGCCAAACTTGATAAGGGAGAAGAAGAATATCGTCAGGGCAAATATTACGAGATGCTTCCTGGTGAAAGTTTAGATGACTTTTTAAAGCGAGTAGGGTAATCAATGTATAGAATTACTTATACTGAAGATGCGGTAAGCGATCTTAAGCGCTTGCAACGCAATGAGCCAAAAGCGTATAAAAAAGTAATACGTTTTATTGACGAGTTGCGTGTACATCCCAAAACAGGAACAGGGCATCCTGAGCCGCTGAAGGGACAACCCGAAGGCCGTTGGAGCCGCGAGATCACCAAAAAGCATCGTTTGGTTTATCGCATCTTTGACAAAGAAGTCCTTGTACTTGTCCTTAGTTCTTATGGACACTACAATGACAAGTAAAAAACTCGCTGATATCAAGTCTATCCATAAAAGATGTTGAATAGAGATTTCAACGATACATTGCGAGGGTATGCAATAAGAGCAAACCCTCGCAATTGGCATAAAAAAGTCCTTCAGATTAGGTGTTGACTAGTTGATGTTGTGACTATTCGTTTGTCAATATGATATTGATGATGGCGTTGATGTCAGCAATGTTGACCTCACTGTCCTTGTTTACATCAGAGAAACCATCAGAGTTGTCGGGGCTACCCAAAATGATGTCGATAAGAGTATTGACATCAGCGATGTTGACTTCGCCGTCAAAGTTCACATCGCCAGGCTTTTCGGTTGCACCGATAGCTATTATCTCGTAGAATCTTGACCAATTAGAGTCATTCTTGTACAACTCTAGCGAAGCCTGTGGCACAAGGAGCGTCGCACGCTCATAAGCCCCAGAGAAACAGTTGGCAGCACCCATCTTTGGCGGTGTGGCGGCGTAGCAAACCACCGTATCGATTACCGATGTTCCGCCATTGCCTATACCGAAGGCTTGCGCACCGAGGTACTTCAGCCCACTGCCGAGAGTGACTTTTTTAAGTTTTTGGCACACGACGAAAGCACCTTCCTCAATCGTATCTACCGAATTGGGAATCACTACCGAAGTCAACCCGGAAAAAGCAAATGCTACAGCTCCAATGCACTTGGTGGGTTCAGAGAATGTGACTTGATACAAATTATCACAATAGACAAATGCGCCAAGCCCAACCCTTCGGATAGAGCCGGGGATTGAGATACGGCTTAAATGCTTTTTACCATAGAATGCATAGTCGGTGATAGAGGTAACAGTAGACGGAATCTCGGTGCAGTTTCCACCGCCTGCAATCAGGCGATTGGTCGCCGTCTCAATCAAGGCATTGCAGTATTCACGTGAGTCATAATAGGGGTTGTCCTTATCAATCGTGATTCCATTTAGTGCCGTAGTGTTGAACAATGCGGAATCCCCGATTTCTTTGACCGATTTGGGAAAATGCAGTCTCTTTAACAATGGTGTTTCATTGAATGCACCGATACCGATCATCTCCACCGAGTCACCAAGTATCACTTCCTCGACATTAGATTTGCCAAAAGCCAGATCACCGATCCTTTTGACCGAGTTGGGGATAACAACTTTACCTGTACTGCTAAAGTAGAATGCCTTATCCTCAACGCCTGTCACACGGTAGGTGTGTCCTTGGTAATTTACGGTCTCAGGTATATCGCGATTACCATTGCCGTAAGTGCCATATATTACTTCATTGTCAGGAGAAACGCCAACCTCGTTTTCGTTATTTATTCGGTACCAAATGTCATAATTATTGTTGTCCTTGGCCTTGAAATCATAGGGTAACTTATGAATATTTACAAAACGATTCCATTTCTCATCAGCACGGAATGTTCCAACCAAGCTATACAAGACCTTGACTACTGAATTAGTGTAATGTGAGGCGTCAAAGACGGTGCTGTCAGCCAGGACAGGAGGTGTCGTTGATGAACAATTAATCGCTATGCCTCCAGTCAATTCATGGCCTCGCAAATTGGTGCCGCTAAAAGCTTTAGAACCTATCTGCATCGGTGATTTCAGAGTTATCGCCACCAAACGTGAGCAGTTCATAAAAGCACATGAATCAATCTTGTTGACTGTTGAGGGGAATGATATCACATGAAGGTTAGCACATCCTTCAAAGGCATGGTCGCCAATCGTCTCAAGAACCTCTGGCAGTGTAACAGACCTCAATCCGGTACAACCCTTAAATGCGTTGGCGCCAATAGTCTTTATAGGTATAGGCCAAACTTGACTCGCACGTGCCATATTTATTTTATTGATTGAGGTACAATCTCTAAAAGCGTTCTCATCGATGGCTGTCACACGGTATGTTTTGCCATCATAAGTGACTTCGTGTGGAATGGACAAACAGTGCCACCTCTGGTTTTGGTGATAATAGTCCTCATAAAAGTCATACACGTCTTCAACGTAATTGCCTTGATAGGAATTATAGTTTGAATCCTTATAAGTGATACAGACTTCGTCATCACCTATAATCCTATAATAAAAATCTTGACCAGAATGGTTTACTGAAAAGTCGTAATTTGGCCCTTCAATATGGACAAAATCCTTCCAGTAGTCTGCTTGAGAATAAGCTTCACAAGCTGATCTTGTTGGAACAATCAACCTGACCGTTTTCATTTGCTCTGGTGTAAGTCCAATGCCATTAGTTAATACCGGAGGAACCGTATCTTCGCAAGTGATAGTAGTCAAAGACGAACCCGCAAAAGCATTATAACCTATCGTAAGAGGCTTAGACCCGGCAGGAATAATCAAACGAGTGAAGCTGGCACAATCAGCAAATGCTGAGTCACCAATTGAGGTGAGTGCCCCACCCATAGTCAATTGTTTGAATCCACTTCCCATAAAAGCCTCATCACCAATAGACGTTAAGGAGTTTGGGAAATTGATGGCTCTCAATGACGTACAACCTTTAAACATACCATCAGGAATGCTAAGTATTTCACCATAGAATCTAACATCATTCAAAGATGTGCATCCTTCAAAGGCATGATTGCCAATTCTAGTGACCGACGAAGGAATGTAGATATATTCGATATTACAATTCTGAAATGCACAACTATCAATGAAAAGAATGTTATTTTTTATATTAACTACATCCATATGACTACAGTCTTTGAATGCGCACTCCCCAATCCCTATAATATTTCTGTTTCCAGGTCCTTGCCAGGATTCAGGAACGAAGACCCAACCTGCATAGGAATTATAATTCTTGTCCTTGTAGGTCACACACACGTTGTAATCATCTAATGCCTTGTAATAGATTCCGTCGACCAGTATATAATCATTTCCTGTTGACTCGCTTCCACTCGATGTCAGATACCCGGCGAGCAATACAAGCAGCACGGCGATTCTCGCTAGGCAAGACGAAAAATAAGATTTAGTTTTAGTCGTGTTCATAGCTGATGATTATCTAGTTTATAATTTAATTCTATCGATGGGAAATCTCAAATGCGTTTTTTTGCGATACTGCAAAAATATAAAACATTTCGTAGGCCTGCAATACCCAAATGGGTGTTTTTAGTGCTTGACAAGAAAATATACCCTAAAGGGTATGTTTTGGATATCTGCAGAAAAATGAATAACTTTGCCCTATCAAAATATTACAGTTATGGTACGGGTTGAGGATTTCTTTATCATGGATAACGCGGTGACGGGCATCACCGACGAGGATTATAGCAGCATTAACGACATCGTTGATTCGGTTGCGTCGTTCTCATGCATGACCTACAAGAGTGTTTATATCATTGACTATTTCAAGAAGAACTTTCTTTATGTCAGTGACAACCCTCTGTTTTTGTGCGGTCTGTCGGCCAGTGAGGTGAAAGAAATGGGTTACAATTTCTACATTGACAATGTACCCCAGGACGATGTGGAACGGTTGATGAAAATCAACGAAGCCGGGTTCCGTTTCTCAAAAGATATACCTGCTGAAGAAAAAAAGCACTACACTTTGTCCTATGATTTCAGAATCATTAACACCATCTCCAAGAAGGTACAGACCATCAATCATCTGCTCACCCCCCTCAAGATGTTGCCCGACGGCACCATATGGCTAGCCATGTGCGTGGCATCATTAGCCACCAGGGCAGGAAACGAGACTATCCTTTTGTTCAACAACCGTACCAATGAAAGGTGGGATCTGGACTTAGAGTATGGCCTGTGGAGAAAAGTGCCTCACCCGACCTTGACCGAGCAAGAAACTCAAGTAATCAAACTCTCGGCGATGGGTTACACGATGAAAGAGATTGCAGATGAGATTTGCCGATCGTTTGATTCTGTAAAGGGCTACCGGAAAAACATCCTTGAGAAATTTGGCACCGCCAACATTGCCGAGGCCATCAACTATGCCATGACCTACCGCCTGATTGAGTAAATGTTTTCTCTTTCTATTTCGGCATCTTGACTCTTTTTCAAATAACCGAAACTATTAACGACTCAAACAACATGTTTTAATGTTGTTGATGTTGCTGGCCGGATGGCCTTGTATTGATTGCGCTTTTTTATCTCAGGCGTTGTTTGACGAACTCGACAATGAACTGCGCGGTACCCTCGATGCCCAACAAGCTGGAATCGATGCACAGGTCATAGCTGTCGGCATGGCCCCACAGTTTGTCGGTATAGAAATTGTAGTATTCGGCGCGCAGTTTGTTGGCTTTGTCGGCACGCTTCTCGGCGGCCTCGCGGGTGTCACAGTCGCCGCGTGCTATGATGCGGTGCACGCGGTCGTCGATGGGGGCATGCAGGAAGACGCTGATCACGGGGCAGTAGTCGCGCAGCACATAGTCGGCCGTCCTGCCCACGATGACGCATGGCTTGCGATCCACCAGATCCTTCATCACTTGGCACTGCGCCTTGTAGATGCTGTCGTCGCTCATCGGGGTGTCGCCGACGAAGGTTGATCCAGCCATCGCCAGGTTCAAGGGCCACAAACTAGGGAAGAACTTGGGCGTGCGCTCATCGGCGGCTTCGAACATCTCCGGGTTGATGCCGCTTGCCTTGGACGCCTCAAGCAACAGCTGCTTGTCAAAGTAGTTGATGTCGAGCAACTGAGCCACGCGTTGGCCCACTTCGCGGCCTCCGCTGCCGAACTGCCGACCGATGGCGATTACATAATTCTTGTTGATTTTTGGGTTCTCGTTCATGTTATTCTAATAGTTGGTCAGTCTTGGAAATGGGCAGGAATCTCAATGGCATTCTTGTCGTTGTAGGGATCCTCGTTGATAATGACGGTGAGCCACTTGAGACCATTGCTGGGCGTCCACCGCCCAATGACATTGGTGGGATAACGCGGGGTGGGGAAATCTACAATCTCGAACTCCTGCACGAACTTCACTTTGCCCTGGCGCTTGAAGGTCTGATCCAGTAGCGGCGCGTTGACCTTGCTGGTGAGCACCACAAAGTGGTACCGCTTGTAGTCAAGGGTACCGTAGTAGATAGTGGCATCTTGCCTGCCGCGTGTCACGATGTCGTCGCTGCGCACGGCGATGTCAACGGCGCTGTTCTCCTTGGGCTCCACCAGCATTACAAAAGTGCGGTTCTGGTAATCTTCTGCGGCAATGGTGTCCATCACTTGGGTAAGGGCGTCAATGAGTCCAGCCTCGGCCTTTTTGGCGAGCGCCAGCCGCTTCATCTCGACGGTAATGGTCTTCTCGGGCAAGGTGTTGCGCTGGCCCGAGGTGATTTGGCGGGTGACGATGATTTCGTCATCCTTGGCCCACACACTGCCCACGGCAAGCGTCAGGGCCGTCAATGCTATGAAAAGTCTTTTCATCATTTTCAACCTGCTAAAGTACACATTTTTTTAGACAATCTCACCAAAGATTGGTTTAATTCTTCCTTATCGCGTGCGCGGGTCGTACATTTTTAAATAAAAAAATGAGAAAAAAGGCCTCTACTATGTCGTGCACAAGTTTTTTTCCTATTTTTGTGTCTCGATAACCAATAAGGAATGACGACAATGAAAAAGATAATTCTCGTGATAATGGTTTTGCTCGTGGCTTGCGGGGCACGACAAAGTTCCCAGCAAGTGGCACAGGCCGCCACGACGGCACAGATGCGCTTCCATTGTGATAGCGACACCACACTCATCAACCAACTTCTCATCCAGGGCAACCAAAGCGGTATCAAGGAGGCCAATGCCCTCATCGAGTTCTATGCCCGCAAATTGTTGGGCACGCCTTATGTTGCCCATACCCTTGAGGGCGACGAGGAAATGCTCACCATCAACATCCACGAGTTGGACTGCCTCACGTTCATCGAGACCCTTTATGCGCTCACGCGCACTACACTGGCGGGACGCTACTCTTGGCGTGACTTTGCGGCTCACATCGAGAATGTCCGTTACCGTGGCGGTGAGATGGGGGACTATTCCACCCGAATCCACTACATCAGCGAGTGGATCATCGACAACCATGTCCGCGGCAATCTCGTAGAAATAACACCCGATCTGCCTCATGCCGACTACATGGTCAAGAACATAGACTACATGACGCGTCACACCGACAGTTACCGACAGCTCAAGAATGACACGGCCATGGTCGAGAAGATCCGTCGTCACGAGCTGCGCAACCATCGCTTCCCTTACATCAAGCGCTCGTGGCTCAACGACAAGGCTGTCAAGTCGGCGTTGCGTACAGGTGACTTTGTCACCCTTGTCACCAAGACCGAAGGCCTGGATGTATCACATAACGGTATCATTATTGTTGATGACAAGGGTGATCCCTATCTGCTTGACGCTTCAATGTCCGGCGGCAAGGTTATGCTCCAGGATAAGCCCCTTTTCAAGTATCTTGAGCGTTCCAAGACCAATATCGGAATCCGTGTCTTCCGCATGATGCCTTGACAACCCTCGTTCTCTCTACCTATCTTCTATTGTGATATCTGTTCTCCTGCCGTTTCTAGTGGGTATTGTCCCGTAAACGGCGACTTTGTCGCTGTTCCCTGCTCTTTTTTGAAATTATTTTAAAATTTTTTTCTTGTTGCAATATTCTGTTAATCAGGCTAATAGTATGATTATTGCCGTTATTGTTAATAACTTGAATGAAAAAAAGTTGCTAAAAAATTTGTCAGTTTCAAAAATGGCAGTACCTTTGCACCGCTTTTCGCCACTGGTGTGGCGTCAAACAATAGCTCTTTGACATGTTTGCAGCAATGAGTAGTACAAGAGAACAAGGGACAATGTAACAGTTGTCCCCGTCGATTCTGAATCGTTTAAAACGATGTACGACAGGCAGTAAGATACGAGATTCAACCTGATTACAGAGGCCAGGGATTGAGACTCAAGTCGAGTGTTGCGTTTTCATTAAATCTTCTGTAGAGAAAGAAAACGATAATACAACAACGAAGAGTTTGATCCTGGCTCAGGAT
>DAIOUZ010000146.1:0-8133 GCA_036759285.1 Candidatus Limiplasma sp.
GCCTCAGATGGATGAAAGCCTTGATTTCGAAGTGTCTCCCAACCCTTGCGATGGTCGTTTGACCTTGCGTTTTGGCGATTTATCCGGAAGGGCAGAAATAGAAGTTTATAATACTATGGGCCAAAAGATGGATGATTTCATCGTGGACCTGAACTCTTGTAAGGAAATTTGTTATGACATGTCCGACTATGGTAACGGACTTTATTACTTTGTACTGAAAAACAAGGGTCAGAAGCAAACTCAAAAAGTTGCACTGATTCGTTAATCAATTGAATAAATGATTATTATATGAGATACACTATTACGAAACGTTTTGTATGGATGCTTGTGGTTGGATTGTCTTTGTCCTCCTGCCTCAAGGAAAGTGACAAGACGATTCTGGTCAACGACCCACAGGACATTCCTTTTATTACGGAATATCTCCCTGAAGACTTGTTGAATCTGTTTGGCGAGGAAAACGTGTTTTTCGGCGACCAGCCGCCCAAAGTCGACATGGAGTTCAAGTCATTGCACCAATATGTGGCCACCAACCTGCAACCGCCATTTGCGCCGCAGTCGGGACAACTTTCACCCATCACGCACTATCACAAAATCAATCAGCAATACCTTCAGATTGCGGATTACATCAGCATGACCTCGGAAGAGACCTATTGCAAGGTGATTTCTCCAGTGTATTTGACGGGAAGGGGCAATGACTTTACGGTCTACTATCATGAAACGCCTCAGACGGATGGCCATCCCGAACATGCGGTTTTGTTTTCGGGCACTGTTACCAATAATGGAGTGAAAAACCTTAGGTATGGCTATAAGATACTGAAATACAACGACTCCATCGTGCCACAGACGGTCTATCCCGCCAACTCGATTTTTATCTTCAAAGACTACGATGGCATAGCTGAGGCCTGCCATTGGTATAATGATTCCTTGGTCAACCCTCAAAACCGATGAAGCCATGAAAAAACGTGTTTTTATCTTGATTGTCAGCATTTTTTCGGTGGTTTCTTTACAGGCGCAATATGCCAAACCACTGAAGAACAGGAACTATATTTGCCGCAACACAAGCTCAATTAGTGTTGGGGTTACCGGCAGCTTTGCCGCAAACGACATGTATTATTCCGCAGTCAGCAAGTCGATGCTGTCGCCTTATCTTGCCCCGACCTTTGGCCTTGCGGCAGAATGGAACACGATGCGTCGCGTCTCGATAGGTTTGGATGCATCATACGCTATGCGCGGTACGAACGAGGTCTTTGCCACTGAGTTTCTCACCAGCTATTCCACCTCGACTTTCGCCCGTGTGAATTACACCATGGCCATGAATGGCGTTGAGGTCAGGATTCCCATCACCTATTATTTGGGGTATGGGGAGAATTTTCGACCATATTTATATGTTGCACCGCGTTTCGACCTTTGGTTGAACGGCGATGCCAAGTGGGTGCGTAGTTACGACAATGACAGCTATCAGCCTGTGGTTTACGAAACAGAATTGACTAATGCCACCTACAAGCCGTTCGATGTCAGTGCAGTGGCGGGCGTGGGGCTTTGTAGCCGCGTGATGGTAAAAAAGATACAGTTTTTTGTGAAACTTGATGTGTCGTATGGTCTCAGTGTATTGAGCAATTTCTCGCAACACGAAGTGAATGAAGATGTCGTGTTCCAAGGCTGGGGCGATATCGAACATGAAATCTTGGGAAAAAGATACCTCCAAAATGCAGAAGCGCGTTTGACCTTACTGATGCCCCTGAGGAAGCATTTGAAAGATGCCTGTGCATTCGAACAAAAGGCAAAGAAGAGCAAATAACTGAGTTTTAGCGATGACCGATTACGCCAAATACCCCTTTGTCAGGATGCTGATACCCTTTGCATTGGGGATTTGGTGTTGTGTTTGTTTGCCTGCAATTCGCTTGTCGCCATCAACGACCATCCTCATCGCTTTAGTGCTTTTTGCCTTGGCTTTGGTGACGGCCTTGGTCTTGAAAAGCTATCGAAACAACTGGGTTTTCGGTGCGGTCATGGGCTGTTATCTGGCTTTGGTGGGTTATGCCTTGACTCGTGTTCATGAGTCGGAGGTGCAGAAAGACTATTTTCGGAGTTTTGAGACCGGCGCCAACTATTATGTTGCGCGTGTTTTTGATGCGCCTACAGAGCGGTCGAACTCCATTCGTGCCGTGTTGAGTTTGGAGTACCAGTTTGGCGACAGCCTGCCCTCGCGACCTGTCACGGGTAAAGTAATGGCTTATTTCTCCAAAAGTGATTCTGCTTTTGCCATACGTTACGGTGACTTGATTGCCATTCCTGCCCCAATTCGCGAGTTGGCACCGCCTTTGAATCCCGAAGAATTCGATTATCGGGCTTATCTCATGCGGAAAGGCATCACAGGACAGACCTATCTGAGAGATGAGGATTGGATTGATTTACAAACGAATAATGCCAATCCCTTGTATGCTTTCTCCTATCATTTTCGTGATGTGTTGTTGGCTTCGTTGCAGCGCTGTGGCGTAAAGAACGATGAATTTGGCGTTGCGGCAGCCATTCTTTTGGGATACGACGACAAACTGGCCGATGAGGTGCGAAAGAACTATGTGGCAGCGGGTTCCATGCACATACTCTGTGTCTCTGGCATGCATGTGGGAATCATCTATCTTTTGGCGAGTTTCCTATTGGGTTTCCTTAATCGAAAAAAATGGCAAAAGACGCTGAAACAGGTTCTGTTGCTCGCCTTGATATGGGTTTATGCCTTTATTGCGGGATTGTCACCATCCATTTTGCGTTCCGCCTTGATGATTTCGTTCGTCATCATCGGTGAGATGATTCATCGTAAAGGCTTTATCATCAATTCGATAGCGGCATCGGCGTTTATTCTGCTTTGCGTCAATCCATACAATCTGTTCGAAATCGGGTTCCTGTTGTCATACGCTGCGGTCGTTGGCATCGTGGTGCTGCAACAGCCGATATATAGTCTCATTTATGTAAAAAACAAGGTACTAGACAGGGCTTGGGAGATCACAGCCGTGGCACTCGCTGCCCAAATTGGAACAATTCCTTTCACTTTGTTCTATTTCAATCAGTTTACGACGTATTTTTGGCTGAGCAATTTGTTCATGACCCCCATTTCATTCATCGTCATCATCAGTGGCATGGTTTTGTTGTTGGTGTCTTGGATTCCCTACGTGAACGTGCTGGTCGGCTATCTGGTCTGGGGTGCGGTGTATGTGATGAATACCATCGTTTCATGGATAGAACGCTTGCCTTTATCGATTGTCAAAGGATTATATGTCAGCGAGTTTGAGTTTGTCATGCTGTTGCTCGCCTTTGTGCTGCTCTTGTTGGGCGTGGCTTTGAAGAAGCGCCAGATGCTCATTGGCGTGTTGTCGGCTTTGTTGTTGATGATGGCCTCGGTGACCCTTCGTTTGTATCAATCTGAGAGTCAAAAAGGGATGACGGTGTTCAGTCTTCGTGGGCATACCGCGGTTGATTTCGTTAGGGGAGGGGAGCATTTGCTTTTGGCCGACTCTGCACTGATGTCTAATGAATCAGCAGTGGATTACAGCCTTAGCGGTGCCTGGACGAAGCGTCATCTATCGGCGCATCCCAAAACGATTGGACTGAATGAGGATTTTATAGGGGATTATCTGTGCAAAAAGTCGAATCTCGTCTCTTTTGATGGAAAGCTGTTGGCACTATGGGATGAGGAACAATTCGAAGACAGCCTTTCCTACCGACTTCCTGTGGATTATCTATTGGTATCGCAAAGACAAAATCCTGATGTGCAGTCCATCGTAAATGCATACGACGCAAAGTTGCTCCTCATCGACGGGTCGATGCCGCGCTATCTGGCCGAAAGATGGATTTCGCAAGCCAATGAATGGCATTTGCCCTATCATGATATAGGCAAAGGAGCTTTTGAAGTCGGCTTAGGCGAAAACTAACCGATTGATTTCTTGTTTTCCCTATGAAGTTTTGTTCGGCTTTTATTTTTCACCCCATTTGAGTGGGTAATTGGGACAGGTGCAATAGGCTGTTTCGCAGAGATAAAACCGAATGGCGTTTACCTGTCCTTCGCTGCCCAATGTGGAATAGCAATCCATCCAACCGTAGCAAGGGCCTTCCTCGGTGGTATGTCGTATACAAATAGTTGATAGGTGTCCCCAGAGCAATTGGTAATCCCTGCTCCACCAATTCATTCCAATGATGTCGCCGTCAGTCGTGAGGCTGAGTTCCCAATCACTTGAACCAATAATATATGTCTTATCGTAAAAGAAGCATATTTTTATGTCGATAGCATTATCACGATCAAGGTCAAGCTTGATGGTGTCCCAGCGTTGCTCAACATCATCCATGATGTAGTTGATGTTCAGCGCAGGATTGTATTTCTTATGCAGGATCTTCCCCGTTTGGCCTTCATAATTCACTTTATGACAGGCGGAAAGACAACAAAGCACTACGGCAATTGATAAAACTAATGCACTTTTTCTCATTATGAAAGGGCTTTTTGGTTTTTCTTTAAAAACGACACAAACAGCACCAATCCTAACACGGTGATAGCGGCACCGATACCATAGCCCAAAGGACGGGGCAGGACGGAGCCTAAACCGCCATCGGAAGCCTTGGCCACGAAGAGAAAACATCCCGTCACCATAGTCATAAACAAGGCAGGGATGAGGGTGATGAGATACCAAAGCTTGCCTTTGTTCTTAGCTAAATAGACCGAAATAGCCCATAACGTAACGGTGGCCAACACTTGATTGGCCCAAGCGAAGTAGCGCCAAATGACTTGGAAACCTTTGGCATCGGAGATGCTGTAGACCAAGATGGCAGCCGTGACAACGAACATCGGGACGGCCACAATCAAGCGGTTCTTGATGGGTTTCTGGTCGTAGTGCATGAAATCGGCGATGATGAGTCGTGCTGAGCGCAAGGCTGTATCGCCCGAAGTGACCGCCGCGCTTATGACACCCAAAATGGTGATGGTGGCGATAATCGGTGTGAACCAAGTGTTAGCAATGATACCCACGATGGCGGCACCGCTCTTACCCGTCACATCGACTACGCTATCGGGACCGAAGAAATAGGCGGCGGCAGCGGCCCAAATCAGGGCAACGACGCCTTCGGTAATCATGGCACCGTAGAAAATCGGACGGCCTTGCTTCTCATTCACCATGCAACGTGCCATCAATGGCGACTGCGTGGCATGGAACCCCGAGATGGCACCGCAGGCAATCGAGATGAACATCATCGGGAAGATGGGGTTGTTGGTTGCATCGGGATGGCGGTTCTGCATGCCGCTCCACATCTCGGGAATCTCGGGTTTGTAGATGAGGAAAGCGATGAAGATAGCCACAGCCATGCCCAACAGCAAAATACCAAAAATGGGGTAGATCTTTCCAATGACTTTGTCGATGGGTAACAAGGTGGCAATCAGGTAATAAGCCAAAATAATGCCAATCCAGATGTAGGGGTTCCAGCTTTGTGTGAAGTGCGCATTGAGTAAGGTGGCGGGGGTGTTGACAAACACCACACCGACCAAAATCATCAGGATGATGGTGAAAGCGCGCATCACTTGTTTGGCACCATTACCCAAATATGTGCCGTGGATTTCGGGCAGGCTCGCGCCTTTGTCGCGCAATGAAATCATGCCAGCCAAAAAGTCGTGAACGGCACCCGCGAAGATGCTACCCAGCACAATCCACAGGAAAGATGCCGTGCCGAACTGCGCACCCATGATAGCTCCGATGATAGGCCCGACTCCTGCGATATTCAAAAACTGGATCAAGAAGATGCGCCAAGGCTTCATCGGCACATAGTCCACACCGTCGGCCATGGTAGTGGCTGGTGTGGCGCGCTGCGGGTCGACGCCGAAGACTTTTTCGATAAATTTTCCGTAAACGAGATAGCCAAGAATCAAGACAGCTAAAGCGATGAAAAAAGTAATCATAGTTGCTACAATTTTGTGACCGCAAAATTACATTTTTTTGACGGTTTTGGCTAAATGAATAGTAAAAAAGCGGCTTGGGAGTCCCAAACCGCTTGAAATGTTGTGTGACGGTTATCAATCGTCAAAATCAACGACGTTGAACCTCTTGTCGAACTCGATTTCGATACCGTTGCTCAACTCAATGTCCCAACCGTGGTTGTCTTTGGCTATTTTCGTAATGGATTGGCCCCCATGGATGCGGTTCACATAATTTGTGATCTCGGCAGGTACTAATGCAGTGGGCACGATCGTGGAAAGTGAAGCGTGCTTGCAGTCCACCTCATCCCAATCAAATTTGCCAAAAAGATTACCATCAAAACCGATTTGGGTATAGTCGCTTAGGGTTACATCGCAGCCGAGGCCGTCTTTGATGTTGGCAATCACTTCTGTGTCAGGAAAATAGGTTGTTACAAAGGTGTTGATAAACAATGTTTTTTTGCCATTGTTGCAAGAAGTGTTGGTCAGTGCGATGCCGATGAATAAGGCAAATACCAATGCTTTTTTCATACCGTTTGATGGTTAGTCGTCGATTTCTGTAACTTTAAAGTTTTTGTTGTACTTGATTTCAAGTCCGTTGCTCAACTCAATTTCCCAGCCCATATATTTCTTCTCCAATTTTTTGATCATTGTGTTGGGGAAATTGGAGGTCACATGGGTCGTGATTTGTTCAGGGACGAGTTCAGCGGGCACGCTGGTGAATGTTGTGGAATGCTCGCAATCGACCTTTTTCCATTCGTTATTGAGGCGGAACTCGATTTTGGTGTTGTCATTCAACACGACGTCAATGTCGTCGTCGTCAGGCATCACCATTTGGATAGTGGCCTTTGGGAAATACTGCTCAACGAACTTGGTGATGACAGGATTGGTGTTTTGCGCCATCGCTGTGGTCATGCTGCAGAAAAGTATGGCGACGAAAGTTGTAATAATGCTTAGCTTTTTCATTGTTGTTTAGGTTTTATAGTTATAGTTCCGTTATTATTCTTGAGTTTCCCGCTACGCGGGAATGGAGTTCTTTTGTTTTGTTACCTGCGGCGGTTTCAACAAGTTGATAGTATGTAACACCTCTTGCCGCCGCTTTAAACAATGGTTTTCCACTCCATTCCCCGCATGGGGAATCTTTATTCCTTCTTCCCTCCAAACTCCATCAAATATGCCTTTAAGAATGCATCAATATTGCCGTCCATAACACCTTGAACGTCAGAGGTCTGGTAGTTGGTGCGGTGGTCCTTCACGCGGCGGTCGTCAAAGACGTAGCTGCGGATTTGGCTGCCCCATTCGATTTTCATTTTGCCCGCCTCGATCTTGTTCTGCTCCTCCATGCGGTGGCGCATCTCGCGGTCGTAGAGTTGCGACTTCAAAAGGCGCAAGGCGTTCTCCTTGTTTTTGGGCTGGTCACGGGTCTCAGTGTTTTCGATGAGGATTTCTTCCTCCTCGCCAGTGTAGGGGTCTTTGTATTGGTAACGCAGACGCACGCCCGACTCCACCTTGTTCACATTCTGTCCACCCGCGCCGCCACTGCGGAAGGTGTCCCACGACAAGCGCGATTGCTCGACCACGATTTCGATGGTGTCGTCGATGAGAGGAGTGACGAACACGGATGCAAACGAAGTCATGCGCTTGCCTTGGGCATTGTAGGGACTGACGCGCACCAGACGATGCACGCCGTTCTCGCCTTTCAGATAGCCGTATGCATATTCGCCTTCGATTTTCATCGTCACCTGCTTGATGCCGGCATCTTCAGCTTCCAAAAGGTTCGAAATGGTAAGTTTGTATTTATGGTTTTCGGCATACCGCATATACATACGCATGAGCATCTGTGCCCAGTCTTGGGCCTCGGTGCCGCCCGCGCCCGCGTTGATTTTCAGCACGGCGCTCATCGGGTCGGCTTCCTCGCGCAGCATGTTCTTGAATTCCAGGTTCTCCACGATTTCAATGGTGGTGTTGTATTGCTCATCCACTTCCTCCTCGGTAGCTTCGCCTTCCTTGGCGAAGTCGAAGAGCACCACGAGGTCATTGCCTGCGTCTTCAGCTTCTTTGTAGCCGTTGAGCCAGCCTTTCACCTCGCGCACTTTCTTCATGGTGGCTTCAGCCGCTTTCGGGTCGTTCCAGAAAGCTGGGTCCTGGGTCTTTTCGTCTAATTCTTGGGCTTCGATGGTGCGACG
>DAIOUZ010000147.1:0-4840 GCA_036759285.1 Candidatus Limiplasma sp.
ATACAGGTGAATGTGATTCCTGATTATTATTACAACGAACTGAATCGATAGGAGAGTACTATTATGCAATTAGTTGAATTTCAATTGAAAGCCATTGCAGGACTAAAAGAAGCAATGGAAGATAGCAAACGAGACATTGTCTTGAAAAGTCCTACAGGCAGTGGCAAAACCATCATGCTTACACACTTTATGGATGATTATTGCAAAAGCGTTCCTAATATCGTGTTCATTTGGCTTACACCAGGCAAAGGTGACCTTGAGGAGCAGAGTAAAGCCAAGATGGACAAATACATCCACAATGCGCAAACAAAACTTCTTACCGATGTGATGACAAGTGGTTTTGTTGAAAACGATTGTTGCTTCATTAACTGGGAAAAACTCACTAAGAAAGGCAACAACGCGTTGAAAGAAGGAGAACGCAAAAACAATGGTTTGCAGTTCAAAGTCATTGTTGATGAAAGCCATCAAAATGACAGCGTAAAAGCCAATGAAATTTTGGAGTTTTTCAAGACCGACAAAATCATCCGAGCCTCGGCGACACCAAAAGGTTATACTGATGCCAAACTTATTGAAGTGGAAGAGGCGGATGTCATCGCTTCAGGGCTAATTAAGAAACTATTGGTCATCAACGAAGGTTTTGCACAGAATGAGAATGTCGATGAACAAATCGGTTTCCTATTGGAGAGAGCCTTATTAAAACAACGTGAACTCGCAGCCACTTTTCTTCAACGAAAAGCTGATGTTAATCCGCTGATTATCGTCCAGTTGCCAAACAAAAACGATGTATTGTTAGAACAAGTCGAAACTTGGTTTGAAAGCAAGCAAATCACTTATGAAAACGATGCTTTGGCTATTTGGTTGAGTGACAAGAAAGAGAACCTTGAAGGCATTGAAGAATCTAACGCACACCCTATCGTCGTCATCATTAAGCAAGCTATAGCTACGGGTTGGGATTGCCCAAGGGCGCATATTTTGGTAAAGTTGCGCGACAACATGAACGAAACCTTTGAGATACAGACTATAGGGCGTATCAGAAGGATGCCAGAAGCCAAGCATTATGACAATGATTTGCTTGACCGTTGTTATCTTTACACTCTTGACGAGAAGTTCACAGAAGGCGTACAGACCTCAATGGGCAAAGGTGCGTTAAATGCCGCCAAACTTTATTTGAAAAATGAGTATAAGAAATTCACATTACAAGGCGAATATAAGTCCGATTTGACAACGACAGCACGCGATAGCCGACAGGCATTGGAGGCCATTGCTGCCTATTATACAAAGACATACAAATTGGATAAAGACTTTAAGTCGAATCAAACGCGCTTGGAAACCAATGACTATGATTTTTCCACCGATATTGTAAGACATACCGTTTCAGGGGACATCCGTAAATTAAGCAAAGATGAATTCAACAATTTGAATGACATCCGAATAAATGAGTCGTTGAATACCCATAAACATGGTCGAGAGTTCCACCACGAAATAGCTAACATCGGATTGAAAATCGGATTGACATACGACCAAATGAATGTTATTGTTCGTAGATTATTTGGTAAAAAAGACAAATACAAAAAGCGCATTTTAGATTTGGAAATCAGACATTTGTATGCTTTTGTCATCAACAACACAGACCTACTTAGACATGACATTTTACAGGCTATGGCGGTCGATTTGCAACAACCTGTATTGCCTTCTGGAAATCAAGTGACGCCGTTTGAATTCAAATTCCCGCAAGAAATTGTCTTTACTTATGATGGGAAAGCGAAAGACCAGTCTGTTATGACCAAAAATGTATACGATGGCTACTTGCTTTCAGCCGAGCCTCGCTCTGATTCTGAAAGAGCGTTTGAAAAGTATTGCGAGAACTGCCTATCGGTGAAATGGCTTTATAAAAATGGCGACAAGGGTAGTGAATATTTCTCCTTGGTGTATACTGATAATTCTGGAAAATTGAAGTCATTCTATCCTGACTACATCATCGGCTTACAAAATGGCGAAACATGGATTGTTGAAACCAAAGGAGGTTTTGACAGGACAGGAAAAAGTGAGGATATTGATCCATTTTCCCCCAAGAAGTTCGAGGTATTGAAAACCTATTTGAAGAAGCATAATCCAAAAGGCGGTTTCGTTCGTAAAGATAAGCAAAGCCAAGAACTCTGCATTTGTGACGACCATTATTCCGACGACATTCAAAGCACCGACTAGAAATTGTTAAAGACTGTGTTTTAAGGATTTACACTATTCATTTGAGAACTTGGCCGGTTTTTGTTTGGGAACTTGGCAGACAGAATGGACGCTCATCAAAACTCCAATGAATCCGATTCCCCCTGTGAATCCAAAAACATTGTATAATACACAGGCATATAGATTATTGGACCTACTTCCCTCAATTCTCTTTCATTGGAGATTACAATGGCTAATTGAACATGATAATCTGGCGTGGATAGTAAATTGTTCAATGCACTATGCACTGCATAATCTTTTCCTGACTTCACCTCAATTGGCAAGACGCTTGTGCTCGAATAATCATCAACGAGGAAATCCACTTCTCCTTTTTTTCGGTTATCGTAATAAAACAAGCGGTGGCCATTGGCTTTGAGTTGTAACGCGACAGCGGTTTCATACACGGCACCGAGATTCACACTCCTTTCGTCATCGAGGACAGACCGAATGTTATTACGGTATAACTGCGCGGTCAGCATACCCACATCATTCAGGTAAAGTTTCAGCAAATTTTTATGTACACTTTCGCTCAATGGGAAACGCGGATTGGAAACCGCATGGACATCAAGCGCAATTCCAGATGAAATAAGATATTCAAATTCATCTTGATACTGCACAAAACGGTCGCCTTTCTTGTCGCGAATGTCCTTGGCAACAATCCGCTTTTTCTTGTTCTCCATCTGCGAAGGAATCATATTATAAATCCGTCGGATCAGAAGATGCTTCTGATTGTCTTGTTCATACTTGGAAGCATCATCACCGTACAAAACCCGTATCGAATCCTGTATCTCCCTAACTTTTACGATGTTATGCGTTTCCAAATAGACATTCACAGCATCAGGCATACCTCCAACAAGCAAGTAACGGCGAAACAATCCGAGCAAATGCTGGTGCTGCTCTTCAGAAAGGCTTTCCTTTTTCCAGAACTTATCCCTCAGTGATGAAATAGCATCCGAATTGAAATTGTTGGCTATCAAAAATTCTTCAAAATCAAGTTGATACATTTGCTTTCTAATGATGCTACCAACGGGAATGGAAGTCGTAGAACGCAAGGCGATACCCAACAAACTACCACTGGCAATGAAACGATAGCGGCTTTCCTGACGGAAAAACTTCAACATAGTGAGGTATTGCGGATAGACTTGGATCTCGTCAAGAAAGACCAAGGTGTCGTCTACATTTCCAAGTTGATTGCCTGCAACCATACTCAAAGTAAAATAGAATGCTTCAGTAGAATGGATGTTTTTGAAATGTTGTGGACCTTCATTGTCTTCTGCGAAATTGACTTCCACAAAATTTTTGAACAACTTCTTCCCTATCTCTCTAATTATAAAAGATTTGCCTATTTGTCTTGCACCTTCCAAAACCAAAATCTTATCCGAAGATGAGACAAGATGCGCTTCTATTTCCTTGCCAATTTTTCTGTATAACATAGTTTAATTACACTTTTCAATAACTTTTTAGGCTGCAAATATACACTTTTCAATAAAAATACAAGAATAAAAACTACACTTTTCAAATCTATACACAATAAGCGCGTCCCTTTTGAGACGCGCTTACTATGATTGAATACTTCCTAAAACATTTTCTTCCCCTGCTCTTCCTCAAAACAATCACACCATCTCCTTCGCCACTTCAGCAGCCAGTCGAGCATTGTTGAGCACAAGTTGGATGTTTGAGGCGAGGCTGTCACCACCCGTGAGGTCTTTGATGCGGGCCAACAGATAAGGGGTGGTCTCCTTGCCGTGGATGCCTAGTTTCTTGGCGTCTTCGACGGCTTCATCGATGACGGCATTGATTCGGTCAGCATCCATTGAATAGGCCTCGGGGATGGGATTAGTGACCAACATACCGCCAACGAGTCCCATCTCTTGTTTGGCTATAAAGGCATCGGCAACTTCTTTAGGCGTATCCAAACGGTAATCCACCTTGAAACCACTTTTGCGGGTATAGAAGGCCGGCAACTCTTCTGTTCCATAGCCGATGACAGGAACACCCTTGGTCTCAAGATACTCGAGGGTGAGCCCGAGGTCCAAAATGGACTTGGCACCGGCACAGATGACCATAACAGGAGTCCGAGCCAGTTCCTCGAGGTCGGCGGAGATATCCATGGTGGTCTCAGCACCACGATGCACGCCGCCCACACCACCCGTGGCAAAAACGCGGATGCCAGCCAAGGCAGCAATGATCATCGTTGTGGCGACCGTCGTGGCACCGTCTTGCTTCCGTGCTACAAGCACTGGCAAGTCGCGACGCGAGGCCTTGGCCACTGCCGTGCCTTTCTTTCCGAGATATTCTATTTCCTCTGGAGTCAGACCAGCCTTCAAGCGTCCTCTTATGACGGCGATGGTGGCAGGCACGGCACCGCCCTCGCGAACGGTCTGTTCCACTCGCAAGGCCGTCTCTACATTCTGAGGATATGGCATACCGTGTGATATGATAGTCGATTCAAGAGCCACAACAGGTTTCCCTGCTTCTAATGCGGCAGCCACTTCGGGCGAGAGATCAAGATATTTGTTCATACTTTTGGTTGATTTACATTTACGGTATCAGGACTTTCAATATTGTTTTTAGCACACAACAAGCCGATTCGTGCGGCTTCCTCAATGGCGGCCTC
>DAIOUZ010000147.1:4850-7042 GCA_036759285.1 Candidatus Limiplasma sp.
AATTCTAGCAGTTTCTTCCACAGCGGCCTCAGGTCCGGCATGAATGATGCCTGCCATGAGCGCATCACCAGCGCCAGTCGCGTTCACTACACGACAGGGAAGCGCCGCGAAATGATGCTTGGTTTTGCCTTCCACGACATCCAAGCCATTTGCTCCAAGGCTGACAAACTTTCGATCAACAGTTTCCAAGTCTTTGAGGATTGCGTTTTCCAACTGATTGCATTTCAATGAGAAAATGTGCTTTTTACTGGAACGAAGCATAGCTTCTCTTATCCTCGGAGCCTTGGCTCCCGAGACGGCATCCAAATACAACGGCTTATCGATATGGTCGATAAGATAAGCCAAAGCATCCACGGTGATGTTGGCATCGGCCACAAAGACATCGACGTCGCCCACCTTGGAGAGCTTTGCATCGAGCCATTCAGAGGTGATGCCCTCAGCGGCGACCATATCCGCCACCCCGCCGACCATCTCGCCATTGCAGTCGTTAATGCTTAGAAAACAGGAACGCACACCCCTAGGCGCATAGTCACACAGGCTGATGTCAATTCCCGCATCACGACAGCTGTCGGCGGTGAAACGCCCGAAAGCATCGCCACCAAATTGGGTCAGAAACACGACTTCGTCCCCAAGCAAGGCAAGGTTATGGGCAATGTTGCGCCCTACCCCACCTGCAGTCAGACGCACCGCGCCCGGATTGGAGTCGTTCGGCACAAAAGCACCGAAACTTGTAGCGATAATGTCAGCGTTCGCTCCGCCAATTACACATATCCTCATAAAAAGGCCGTTGCTATTATTTAACTACGTTGATTCTTCGAATTGGCTGCAAAGATAGAAAAAAGACGTGACCCGAAAGCCACGTCTTGATGCAATCATAATGATTAAGGTTTACTCAGCGACCTCAGCAGCCTTAGCCCGGAAATTCACCAAGTCTTCTTCAATGAAGTTCTTCACATAAACGCTCTTGCCAATCACTTCTTCCTCGGCGGCGTGGACGTAGACGTTGGCCGAACGGAGGAAGAGATGCGGGGCGCGAGTGGCGTCGTCCAAGATGAGCAGCGACATCATGATGTCGCCAGTCATGTCGTAGAGACGGCGTGCCAGGAAGTCTTGAACCTCTTGGTTGTTGGCTTCCTTCACATAATTGATGCTCTGCTCGTAAAGCTCCACGAGGGTGCGCACCGTGTTCTGCAAGGGCTTCAGCTCTTCGGAGACCTCGTTCTCCAGCATTTCCTTCATGATGGTGAGGTAGGTGCCGTTGGTGATGTAACGGATGGCAGCCACCACCTGCAACTGCGTCGTGCCTTCGTAAATCGAGAAGATACGGGCGTCGCGATAGAGGCGCTGGCACTTGTACTCCATGATGAAGCCCGAGCCGCCGTGAATACTGATGGCATCGTAGGCGTTTTGGTTGGCATACTCGGAGTTCATGCCCTTGGCCAAAGGCGTAAAGGCATCGGCGAGGCGCGAGTATTTCTTGCACTCGGCGCGCTCCTCGGGCGTCAGCGGACGCTCGCGCTGAATGTCCTCAAGGCACTTGTATATGTCCACATAGCGAGCAGTTTGATAGAGTAGTGAGCGACCCGCATCAATTTTGGCTTTCATGCGTGAAAGCATGTCGTAAACGGCGGGGAATTCAATGATTTTCTTGTGGAACTGCTGACGTTCGCCAGCGTATCTCAAAGCCTCGTTGTAAGCCTCTTGTCCCAAACCCACCGACTGGGCGGCAATGCCCAAACGAGCGCTGTTCATCAGGGCCATCACATATTTGATGAGACCCAAACGGGTCTCACCGCAAAGTTCGGCCTTGGCGTTCTTGTAGGTCAATTCGCAAGTTGGAGAGCCGTGAATGCCCAGCTTATGCTCGATGTGGCGCACATTGACACCGCCCTGACGTTTGTCGTAAATGAACATCGACAGGCCGCGACCATCCTTGGTGCCTTCCTCGGAACGAGCCAGTACCAAGTGGATGTCGGAGTCGCCGTTGGTGATGAAACGCTTCACGCCATTGAGCAGCCAGCAGCCGTCTTTCTCGGAATAGGTGGCCTTCAACATCACGCTTTGCAGGTCGGAACCAGCATCAGGCTCGGTGAGGTCCATCGACATGGTTTCGCCGGCGCAAACACGCGGAATGTACTTCATGCGCTGCTCCTCATTGCCGAATTCATAAAGGGTGTCGATGCACGACTGCA
>DAIOUZ010000147.1:7105-8019 GCA_036759285.1 Candidatus Limiplasma sp.
CGCCGTAACGGCGTGGCATGGAAACACCCCAGAGGCCACCCTTGGTGCAGGCATCGAGGTTCTCAACGGTCTTGGAGGCATAGATCATGCGGCCATTTTCCAAATGCGGACCTTCGAGGTCAACGCTCTCGGAGTTAGGTTCGATGATATTGGTGGTGATGTCGCCCGTGATGTCCAACACGCGGCGGTAGTTCTCCATCGCGTCCTCGTAATCGACGGGAGCATAATCGTAAGTGTCCTTGTCAGCAAAATTGCGCTCTTTCAACTCGACGATGCGCTTCATCAGCGGGTGGTCGAGGTAGAATTGCAGGTTCGGGTTGTCGTTATAATAGTTTGCCATTGTATTCTTATTTTGCTTTTTTGGCTTTCAGCTTTCAGCAATCAGCTTTCAGCTTGGTAGCACCGAGGCTGATAGCTGACTGCTGATGGCTGACGGCCAAAGTCTTATTTTTTATTGCCTTGCTTATTCTCATCAGTAGTAGTTGTATTGTCTTTCGCGTTATCTTTGCTTTTCTTTGGACCATCCATATTGATAAAATCTATCACCCCAAAAATCTTGAAAAGGGATAATGCCACAGCAACAACACAGAGGACAATAACAACAATTACCATTTTATTTACTATTTTGCTTGTAATACTTAATCA
Organism: Candidatus Limiplasma sp.; assembly: GCA_036759285.1. Classification (GTDB taxonomy): domain Bacteria; phylum Bacteroidota; class Bacteroidia; order Bacteroidales; family F082; genus Limimorpha. The sequence continues at coordinate 7,751 of DAIOUZ010000147.1, forward strand.
ATTTCGGGACAACCTCTTCAACCGTTCCAACAATCACATAATCAGCAATCTTATTAATAGGTGCGTCTGGGTCGCTATTCACCGAGATGATGATTTTGGAGTCTTGCATACCTGCAATGTGTTGAATCTGGCCACTGATGCCGCAGGCGATATATACCTTAGGATGCACGGTGACGCCCGTCTGGCCAATCTGGCGGTCAGTGTCACAAAAGCCTGCATCGACGGCGGCACGCGAGGCACCGACTTCGCCGTGGAGCACCTTGGCGAGT
>DAIOUZ010000148.1:0-4512 GCA_036759285.1 Candidatus Limiplasma sp.
GTGCACGAGCCTTTTGCCACTCTGGTCTACACCCTATCGTCACGCTATCCCTACAAAGTGCCGCGCGATTTCGAACTGCCTGAAGAAAGCTATTTTTGGAGCGGCTTCGAGAAGACCGTTTATTACGTCGATTGCGCCCTCCGCGACTTCTTCAAGACCGCCTCAAAAATGTCCTGGTTTGACCACACTATGTTTGTCATCACCGCTGATTATCCCAACAGCATTCACTTCCAACCCGAGTACAGCAACGTGTGGGGCATGTATGCCATCCCCATCGCTTTCTATTACCCACAGAAAATCAATCCTTTGCGTTGCGAAGAGATCGCCCAACAGATTGACCTTGGTCCTTCCATTCTCTCCGCACTCGGTGTCAACGACACGCTGTTTTCCTTTGGACGCAACCTCTTCGATACAGTTAGCGAGCCAGCGTTTGTCAGTTACTACAACCTCACCTATCAGTATTGCGACGGCGACTATCTCGTGCAGTCGGATGGTGAGCGACCCTTCGGCATCTTCAAACCCCTCAGCGACACACTCCTCAACGACAACCTCATCGATCGGCTTCAATGTCCCGACATTTTCGACAAACTGTACAAGTTCCTACAAGAATACAACAACCGGATGATATCCAACGATTTAAGACCTTCAACAAACGACTTTTATGAGCAAGCTGAAGATACGATTCATTATTAATCCCATCTCCGGAAAGAAGCACAAGGACCAGCTTCCGAGGCAAATCGAGGAGCACCTCGACCATACGAGATTCGACCACGAGATTTTTGTCTCGCAATATGCAGGTCATGCCAGCATACTCGCAAAAGACGCTATCAACCAAAACATTGACATCCTAGCCGTGGCAGGTGGCGATGGCTCCATCAACGAAGTAGGCACGCCCCTCATTGGGACGGACATGGCGTTGGCCGTCATCCCTTGCGGTTCGGGCAATGGACTGTCGCGCTGCATGAACCTCCCACTCGACCCCATCAAAGCCCTCCAGCTGATCAACGACAACCAAAGATGCAAGATTGACACGGTGAATGTCAACGACATGCCTTTCATCAGCATTTCTGGAACAGGCTACGACGCCAAGGTGGCCGAGGACTACAGCAAAGACCCGCGCCGAGGCTTCGAGACGTATTTCAGATACATCATCCGCAACTACATCACCATGAAGGAGCAGTCCTACACGGTCATCATGCCTGATGAAACCTTGGATGTACAAGCGTTTTTCATCTCTTTCGCCAACTCCAACCAAATGGGCTACGACTTTCCTATCTCGCCTCATGCCTCTTTGTGTGACGGCAAGGTAGACCTCTGTATTGTGCAGAAACCCAACCCTTTGGAGTTACCCATCATGGGTGGCTTCATGATTGACGGCATGATGGACAAGGCCCCGAAAGTGAAAATCATACAAACCCCAGAAGCCACCATCATCCGTCCCAAGGCCGATGTCATCAACCTCGACGGAGAGTCCGTGATGATGGAAAAAGACCTTCATCTCAAAGTAAACCCATTAAGTCTCAACATTATATGCCATGAAACACAAAAGTGACAAAAACGGAACCGTTTACTCCACCAATCCCGACTACGCCTTTGACTATGGCGAAGAAGAGATCGTCACCCTTGAACCTGCCAAGCAGAACCTCCGCGTGATGCTCGACAAAAAACAACGCGCCGGTAAAAAAGTGACCCTCATCACAGGCTTCCAAGGCTCCGATTTTGACCTTGCCATATTGGGCAAAGAATTGAAGTCGGCTTGCGGCGTAGGTGGCAGCGTCAAGGATGGTGAGATTCTGCTGCAAGGCGATTTCAGGGAAAAAGTGCTGGCATTGTTGCAAGAAAAAGGATACACAAAAACCAAAATCAGTGGAATATGATTGAACAATACATTGAAATTCTGAAAAGACTCAACCTACGAATAGGTCTCAATGATGCGCTAGCGACAGGCATCGCCGAAACAGTGGCCGCTTTGTCGTTGATACTCGTCAGCATCGGATTGTTTTTCCTCATCAAGTTCATCCTGAAGAAAACAGTCTACAAAATCATTATGCGTTCGACTAACCAATTTGACGACCTGCTCATCAAAAACAAGGTTATCGGGCGCATCTGTCTGCTCATTCCCGCTCTCATCACTGTAGCCTGGCTCCCTGATGTCCTTCCTGACTTCCCCGAAACTTGCGCTTTCCTGATAAAAATGGTCAAGATTTTTGAGATTATCATTTTCATCATGATTCTCATCTCCATCGTGACCACATTGGAAGATATCTACAACACACATGAGATGTCGAAACTCAAGCCAGTGACAGGCTTGGTCCAGGTCATCAAAATCGTGCTTTACACTTTGGGCGGCTTGGTCATTATCGCTTTCCTTCTGGACACCAAACTGAGCACCATCCTCATTGGCTTGGGCACCATGTCGGCCGTCTTGATGCTCATTTTTCAGGACACCATCAAGGGTTTTGTGGGCAGCATACAACTATCAGCCAACGACATGTTGCGAATCGGCGACTGGATTGCCATGGGTCCTGCCGACGGCAATGTTTTGGAAATCAACCTCACCACCGTAAAAGTGCAGAACTGGGACAACACCATCACCACCATCCCGACTTACAACTTGGTTTCCAACCCCTTCACCAACTGGCGTGGTATGTCGGAATCGGGTGGAAGACGCATCGCACGTACCATCAACATCGATGTGAACACCATCCGTTACTGCACGCCTGAGATGATTGAGAAATACAAGCATTATTCACTTGTGAAGGATTACATCACACAAAAAGAGGAAGACATCATCGAATATAACAAAGCCAACTGCATCGATACGAGCGAAATCATGAACGGTCGCCAGCAGACCAATCTAGGTATCTTCCGCGCCTACATCAAGGCCTATCTCAACAACAACCCGAAGTTGAACCACAACTTGATGATGATGGTGCGACAGATGCAGCCTACCGAGTTTGGTGTGCCGCTGCAAATTTATGCGTTCAGTAGCGACAAGAAATGGGTCAACTATGAAGAAATCCAAAGCGACATCTTCGACCATGTCATCTCAGCGGCTACCATGTTTGATTTGAAGATCTACCAGAAGCGATAAGGCACGTTTCGCGTTATTACGAGAAGGAACAACGAAACATTCCAAATAAGTATTGTCTAGACTGCTTCGTTCCTCGCAGTGACGCAAAGCGACAGAAAAAAAAGAAACCATGAACCCAGGAATCGTTTTTACGGAGAAGTATCTGAAGCTGATGTTCAAGCAGCTGCGAGATGCCACGCCAGAGGAGGTGCAGGAGGAATTGGAGCATTGCCGCCGTGAGAACCGCCGGCCTGTAAGGATACCACGCTATTTCAGAGGGTTTTTCTCGGAAGAAAAGTTTACCGCGTCAACGGAGTTCGAGATGCAAGTTTTCAGGCATGTCGAAGCCACAAGGCCCATCGAAGGGTCGAAGGGCCAAAACGAGCACAAAAAACTTATCCTTTACCTCCACGGCGGTGCCTTCATCTACCCGCCCGTGTTTTTCCATTGGCGTTTCTTGCACGACTTGTGTTTACGCACCCATTGCGATGCGTTGCTGCCTGTCTATCCCAAGTCGCCCGAATACGACTGCGAGTATTCCGTGCAAACTGTGCTTAGTTTCTACAGAAGCATTTCAGAATCCGGGCAATACAATGAAATCCACCTCATCGGTGACTCTGCCGGTGCCTGTTTGTGTCTCATCGTCGCTCAAGAAGCCCACAAAAACGGTTGGCAAAAGCCTGCGACCACTACCCTGCTCTCCCCTTGCGTCGACCTCAGTCATACTAAAGAGAAGGAAATGCGAGCCTTACAAGGAAAGGATGACATGCTCCAACTCGACCGCGTCATCACGCTGAATGCCATCTGGCAAGGCAAGTTGTCGGCCAAGCACCCTTGGGTCAGTCCCGTTTTTGGCGATTTCAGTGGTGTCGACAACCTCAACGTTTACTACGGCTCCGACGAAATCCTCCAACCCGATGACCTCTTTCTCAAGGAAACTTACGAAAAAGCAGGAAAGACTGGACATTTTCAAGAGTATGAAGGCATGTTCCACACTTTCGTGATGTTTCCGATTCCACAAGGATTCAAAGCCACAAGAGAAATCGCATCGACCATTAAAAAAGGGCAGCTCCAATGAAGCCGCCCCTTAGTGCTCTAATAGCATTGTTGATTCTCAGCGAACCATAATTTTCGAATTGATTTCTTGCATCCCGTTCGTTGCCTTCAAGAAATACATACCGCTCTGATGGCCACCGAGGTCGATACTGCCCATTCCATCATTCTGGCTTTCAAGCACCTTTCGGCCAGTGATGTCATACACCTGAACTTGCCAGTTACCTTTACCCAAATTGAGGTTGAACAAACCCGTCGACGGATTAGGACAGACCAAAGGCAACTCTTTCTCAATCTCTTCAACCGAAAGGGTACCGTCACAATTCAGTTCACTGGACAACTCATAGGTGAACGGGGCAATCTGTCCGCCACCTTTAAAAACCACG
>DAIOUZ010000148.1:4529-7997 GCA_036759285.1 Candidatus Limiplasma sp.
CTTGAACTGGAAGTAACCGCTACCCATGCCCTCGCCAGCGATATCACGCACACGGATGCGATAGCAGCCTGCGTTCAACAGCGTAATGTCCTGTGAATAGACATGGTTGGCCTGGTCAAAAGTATATGAGTTGACCTCCTCTCCACTCTCAGTCTCAATAATATGAACCCTGATATTCTGTGGATGTGACCCCGTCTTCAGCTGCATCTTCAGATAGCCGTCGATTTCAGGCACATCCTCCAAGGCAACATGAATGAAATTGTCAGGCAAATACTGGTCGCCTTCACCGTTGGGCATCACGGCATAGAAATGCAAAGCATCACATGGTGCCGCCACAAACTCGTCCATCGTCACCGTCACCAAAGCTCCTTTAGGCAGTGAGCCATGCCACGACTGGCGATGGTCTTCATGTCCATCAAAAGCGCACAGGTCAAAGAACGTAATGGTTTGGTTACCAAGGTTTTTTACAGTCATTTTGGGTTGTTGTATGCCCGAGCAGTTTTGGGTAACCACATTTTCCACCGACTTTAAGGCGATGTCATAGTCCAGATCCAAAGCCATCGACATGCGCACGGCCTGATACACCTCCTTGGTGCCGCCAGAATAGTTCTGCACCCATGCCGTCAGATAGCAGTCCTCCTTGGGATAGGGCATTTCAAAAGTCTCGCTGATGGTCATGGTCGGGCCTGTGAAAGACGTTCCCAATTGTGACGGAATCATGTCACGACAAACATGATGCAAGCCTTGCATACCCTGCCAGCCTACATCGATGTTGCACTGTGTCAAGGCAATGAACACGCGCACATCGGAGCCGTTGCAGTCGCCGACTTGATTTACAGTACAATTCACCCGACATGAAGTGCCGTCGACAGGCTCATAGCTCAAGTCGATGGTAAACGGGCTGGGCACATTGATGCGTTGGTTGTAGTAATTCATGTAATAGGAGTACATGTTTTCGTTGGCGTTACCGCCGCCCGACATACCCGTGACGCCATCGGCCTTCAAGGTAGGATAGCTGGAAATACTGTAATAGTTGGCACGGGCATTTGTCTCATTGGTGTAGTATTCCTCTGTGGAGAAAGCCGTAGTGTGGTAGGCGACTGGAGCAATAGCCAAGCCTTCTTCCATCATCTGGGCGATACCATTGGCGGCTGCAGGGCAATAGGGGCAGCGCACACCTGTAAAGATTTCAAACAGCACGCATTCACGCGCCACATTGTCCTTGGTTTGGGCAAATACTGTTGACATGAAAAACATGACAACTACAGAAAGAAAAAGTTTCTTCATGGTATAAAGGGTTTAATTTAGCTTGCAAAGCTACTACTTTTTTCTGAGATTCAGCAGTTTATTTTATTTATAATTGTGACATTCTTTCCTGAAGCTCAATCATCTCGTCGCGATACTTCGCTGCCACGAGGAAGTCCATCTCCTTGACGGCTTTCTCCATGTTCTTTTTTGCCTGAGAAATGGCCTTTTGAAGTTGTTCCTTCGACATATATGTAGCCTGACCTTCAGCGGCCATCGTCGTCGCTGGACCTTGTTGGCCATACGGTGAAGGAACCTCTATGTTGCCCTTCAAGGTGCCCAAGGAGTTGTCAATAGCCTTGACAATGGTCTTTGGGACAATGCCATGTACCTCATTATAAGCCATTTGCTTGGCACGACGGCGGGCGGTTTCGTCGATGGTCTTGCGCATGGAATCGGTGATGGTGTCAGCATACATGATGACCTTGCTTTCGGCATTACGGGCGGCACGACCTGCGGTCTGCGTTAGTGAACGCTCCGAACGAAGGAAGCCTTCTTTGTCTGCGTCAAGGATGGCGACCAGACTTACTTCGGGCAAATCCAAGCCCTCACGCAAGAGGTTCACGCCGACCAATACATCAAAGTCGCCCATGCGCAGGCCTTGAAGGATCTCCACACGTTCCATGGTCTCAACATCGGAGTGGATATACCGCGTCTTGATTTTCAAACCGTTGAGATAAGTATTCAGTTCCTCGGCCATGCGCTTGGTCAATGTAGTGACGAGCACGCGCTGGTTCTTCTCCACTACTTTGTGGATTTCGTCGATGAGGTCGTCAACTTGGTTCAGGCTGGGACGTACCTCAATTAAGGGATCAAGCAAACCCGTAGGACGAATCACTTGTTCCACATACACACCCTCGCTCTGCTGCAACTCGAAATCGGCAGGTGTGGCACTGACATAGATGGTCTGACCTGTGAGCGCCTCAAACTCATCGAACTGCAAAGGCCTGTTGTCTAAAGCTGAAGGCAGTCGGAAACCATACTCTACCAAAGTCTGCTTGCGTGAGCGGTCACCACCATGCATACCACGGATTTGCGGTATGGTGACATGGCTCTCGTCGATGATGGTAATAAAGTCGTCGGGGAAATAATCGAGCAGGCAGAAAGGTCGCGTACCAGGGCTGCGCCCGTCGAAATAGCGCGAATAGTTCTCGATGCCCGAGCAATATCCGAGCTCCTTCATCATCTCCAGGTCGTAGTTCACACGGTCTTCCAAACGTTTGGCTTCCAAGTTCTTGCCAATCTCGCGGAAATACTCGGCCTGCTTGAACATATCGTCTTGGATTTCGACCAAAGCGGAGTTCAATTTACTCTGCGAGGTCACAAAGATATTGGCAGGGAAAATGGTCACCTCCGACAACTCCTCCATGCGACGACCCGTCACGGGGTTGAGCATCTCAAGGCTGTCAATCTCGTCATCCCAAAACACGATGCGGTAGGCATAGTCGGCATAGGCTGGGAACACATCCATCGTCTCCCCTTTCACCCTGAACTTGCCCTGCGTGAACTCAATCTCGTTGCGCACATACAAAGCCCCAACCAAGGCTTTTGCCACCTCGTCGCGGCTGATCTTCATGCCACGCTCCAGAAAAATGACATTCTTCCCAAAATCATCAGGGTTGCCAATACCGTAAAGACATGACACCGAGGAGACCACGATGATATCGCGCCGCCCTGAAAGCAAGGCCGAAGTCGTGGCCAATCGCATTTTGTCGATGTCCATGTTGATGGCGAGGTCTTTTTCTATATAGGTGTTAGTGGCGGGAATGAAAGCCTCGGGTTGGTAGTAGTCATAATAAGAAACGAAATAATTCACCGCATTCTCGGGGAAGAACTGTTTGAACTCGCCATAGAGTTGTGCTGCAAGGGTTTTGTTGTGGCTCAACACCAAGGCGGGCCTATTCACCTGTGCCAGCACATTGGCAATGGTGAACGTCTTGCCCGAACCCGTCACACCTAAAAGCGTCTGGGCATGGTCGCCGCGCTGCAGTCCATCCACCAACTGCTTGATGGCTTCGGGCTGGTCGCCAGTGGGCTGAAAATCCGAGATTAGTTTGAAGTTCATACTGTTTGCAAATATACACATTTTCCTAGAACCAGACATCGAAAACATACGTATTTACGGCTGCCACGGTGTGACAGCCCTACAGTCCGATGTTGTAG
>DAIOUZ010000149.1:0-6209 GCA_036759285.1 Candidatus Limiplasma sp.
GGGCTCGTTCATCTCGGCGAGCGTGAACACGAACTGGTTGATGTGCTCGGTCTCATACATGTCGTCGTACCCATAAAAGCGGAGGGCATGTTCCTGCTCGACCAGATAGGGCTCATAAAACACGGGCTGAATATGAGAGACCAGCCAGTCGTAGTCTTCCCAAACCCATTCTTCCCCGTTTTTCTTGTAGAACGTGACCGTCAAGGTCAATGCCTCTTCGTCCAATTCATACGTGGTCCTGCTGGTGAGTTCCCAGTCTGCGTTTTCGTCCGACCAAGTGCCCACTTGCCATTCCGTCACGCGGTCGTTGTCGTCATAGACATAACGGATGATTTCCGTGTTGACCCACTCGCCGTCGGTGAGCGTTTGGGTGACTTCCGATTCCTTTTTCCCGCTCGGGGTGTACGCATAGTTGGTTTGTGTCGTTTTTGTCAGTTCGCCTTGGGTGTTGTAGTTTTCGATATGCTTGGTGATTAGGTTGTAGGCCTCGTCATAATGGAAAACGGTTTTTTTCCTGAGTAACATGCCTTGGGTGTTCCAGGATGTCCAATAGTTCTCGATTTTGGTTCTGCCTTCGTCCTCGTATTCATAGAGGTAGTGCATGTGATACTCGTCTTCATAGCCATCTTTATAGTCCATTCTTTCAAGCCTTCCCTCAGCATCGTATGAGTATATCCAGTATTCTGGTGCATTCATTGCGCCCCACAGGTGCGACTTGGTTTTCACTTTGAAGTTTTCGTATGTGTAGTTGAAGGATTCATCGTAAACGGGATGCCCTCCCCTGTGTTGGATGTATTCCCGCATCAGCAGGTTGTCGTTGTAGGAATAGGTGCTCCAGAGGCTATGGTCGGAGAAGTCGTAAGTGGTCAGTTTCCCTTCGATGTCGTAGCCGTAGGTCGATGTCATTTCTTTAATCAGTTGTCCCGATGCGTCGAATCGTTTGGCGACGACGCTGGTGGGTTGCAACACCAGGCCATCGGTGAATTGGGCGTAACCAACGCCCATGGCCACGGTGCAGAGGATGATGGTGATTAGTGATTTCTTCATGGTGTTGTGGTTTTTTAGATTGTTGTTTCGCTTGCAAAGATAGAAAAAACTCCACCATAACATCTTTTTGTCAAGTCGTTTCGGGCATTGTCTATCAATTAGTGAAACAATGATTAGTATAAGTAATTGTTTTTTAATTTATTGCGAATAGCTATCTAGGCATTGTATTTGATGTCTTGTCTATGGTTTTGGACAAGTTTTACAAAGAATAGGTGTTTACATCTTTATAATTTTGCGGCTCCAGCGTTGCCCGTTCTGCTCCACCACGATGTGATACAGCCCCGCAGGGCGGTCCTTAAACGTCACCACCGCATTGTTGCGCTGCTCGATGATGCACTTCCCGTTGGCATCGAAGACTTGGAGGATGAATTCACCTTCCTGCTCCAAACTCACGGTGACCTGGTCGGTGGTGGGATTGGGATGTAGGCTCAGCGGGATGTCGGTCTGCTCAGCCGTTTCGTCGAGATTAGGCGGTAGGGTGATGTAGTCGATCCATGCCGCATCGGAGCCTCCGTTGACGGAGTAGTCTTTGGTGTATGCCCATTTGTAGGTGTGCTGTCCAGGGGTGGTCTCGAAGGTCTGGGCATTCCAGCCAAGGTCGCCTGACCAACGGGCTTGCTCCTCGCCGTCGATGTAGAACACCAAGAAGTCGTAGTTGGCTTCACTTGACACCCTGCGGAAGAAGGTGATCTCGCCAGCATCGGTCGAGTAGAAGTGGAGGGTCAACTGCGAGGTCTGGTCGTGGTCGATGGGCGACGACTTGGCGCAATAGTTGCCCTCGTAATAGTGCGAGCTCTCGATAATCCAGGGATACATGGGGTCGTTGGTCCAATAGTCTGGGTCGAACGCCCCGCTTTCAAAGCTCTCCACAACGTATCCTATATAACACGTGATTTCCTGCACAATCAAAATGCCGTTGATGCTTGACTCAAACTGGAAATGAACGGAAGGCACCTCACCGGCGATGTACTCGACGAAGACATCGAAGCTGATTTCCGTGTTAGTACCTACCTCCATATCGTCCATCGGAGTCTCGGGGGTGATGACACGGATGTAACCTTCGTCGTGGGTCAAGGCAAATCGTGGGTGGTCGGCACGGTAGTGGCCGATATTGGTGACACGGAAGGTGAGTCTGACAAATTCGCCCGGGTCGAGACGCCCGTCGTTGTTGCCTTGCGCGTCGTCGATCAGTTCAGCTTTGATGTTGGGCGCAAGCACTTCAATCTCGTAATCTTGTGCGTAGGTCTCGTCGCCGAAATGCGTGGTAAAGGTGAAAGGAATGCGCGTCCTGTCGTGGATGTCGTCGCTGAGAGAGAACAGGAAGGCGTCGTTGATGAACTGACTCGCGTTTGACGACAAGCTGTTGAAAGCGGCCTCGCCTTGTGTGAGGGTCAGTTGCTCGTGGTTGCAGGTGAGGCTGACGGTGCCGCCATTGCAAGCTTGCAATCCCACATTCGTCACGTTGATGTCGGTGGTCACCGACTGGTTATAGTGTAGCTTGAGGTCACTTCCATTCATGGCGATGCTGTCGACGACGACGAAAGGCCTGTCAAAAGGAGTAAGAGGGATGTCTTCTTCCAATCGTAAGAGGTTCTCACCAGTGATGGTGAGGTGGATGGGTCCTGTCGGGACATTCTCCAGGACGGTCATCGTTTGTTCCTCACCAGTGCCCGTTGCAGTGGCTAAAATATGCCATTTGCTGTTGGAGAATGCGGTCAGGGCGATTTGTGCGCCTTCGGGCGCGGTGATGTGGAAAGGAGTGAAGCATTGTATGCTTTCGTCGTGCGTGGCCGCGATGGGTTGCGGTACCTCTGTGAACAGTCGGATGAAGGCGTCACCGAAGGTGTGGAAAGTGTTGAAGGTGGTGGTGCTCATGTTTTGGTCGGCACTAGGGAAGACGTGGGTGTCGAGGAAATACTTTCCTGCGACGCAGGCGAAGGCAGGCATCCAACAGCCGGAATGGTCGGCAAAGGGACCATATTCAGGAAGGAAGCCGGGGTCGAAGTGATCCCAAACGCCCCAAAGGAAGATGTCGTTGGCAAAAGAGTAGGTCTGTCCTGTGGGACCTATGGCACCCACGATACCTGCGTTTTGTCCGTCGCGGGTCATGCGTGAGAGCGATTCAATGAAGCTGGTTTGAGAGGCGTCATACATGCCAGTCCTGCAGTTGACAGAGATGAGGTAAGTCAACTTGTTTACGTTGTTGATTGCGCCAAAGTCGGAGGTATAGATCTCGGGTTGGTACCATTTGGTGTTCCAGCCGTGGTCGCGGTGCTGTATGAGGTAAACGCCGTCGTTGATGGCTCTGATGACTTGGTCGGCAGTGCCTCCCGTCCACCCACCGAGTTCAGCGGGTGTGGCAGGGATGTAACCGATGCCTTCAGGGCCGAAATAATTGACCACGGTGGCAGTGCCAGGGGCTGTCGACCAATTGGGACCCAAATCACCGTCGTAGATTTCGTTGATACGTGTAGGTAACTTGCCATGTTGGGTAAGGTAGCCGCTGATGGTCGCGATGGTGATTTGGAACCATTTGTTGTTTTGCCATCCGGCCGCCGTCAAGGGATGGGTGTAATAGAAGAGGTCGGTGACGGGATTGGTGTATTCGTATTCCATTATCTTGCCGATGAAGATGGGCAACTCCGACTCGTTCTGCGCGAGGATACGCGAGAAGCAGATGTCGGGGAGGTGGTCATAGTCGACGTCGGCATACGGGTTGTCGGATTTGATGAAGTCGTCTTTGGGATGAAGCGTGGTGTAGCCAGGCACATAGGATTGGAGGTCGTTGCCACTCTCACCAATGATGCATACTGCCGCAGGCGGGATGTCCCAATTGGCGTAGGCATCGCTGATCCATTGTCTTATTATAGTCTGGGCAGTTTGTCCTGTAGGATTCTCGATTTCCGTGACTCGCATTACATGGGAGAGGATACCTTGCTTGTTGCGGTAGTCAGAGAGTTCTTTCCCGGCTTCATAGAAAGCATCGTTGTCGGGGGTGATGATGAGGTATTCGCAGCCGGTGAGTCGGTTTTGGGTCCATTGTTGCATGCGGGCGTCATAGTCGATGGGTTCTAGACAGTCGTAATTGAGGATGTTATTCTTCAGGATAGGGTCCCAGTAGCGTGAGCGCAGGCGGTCGTCGCCAAAGTGCCCGTTGCCGCCCTCGAAATGTATGTCGATATCCATCGTGCGGTGGACAGCCAGCTCGTGAGTCACGGGATTGAACTGGAAGGGACTGAGACCCAGATGAATCACGTCGACGCCGCGCAACTGCTGTGGCTTGGCAGCGCAATAGGCCTCAGCGGGGTAGAAGCTGTTGGTGGCGTACACCTTCGGGTCTTTGAAGAAAGGCCGTTCGGGGTCGTTCTCAGCTTGGCTGCCGACCGAGGGCACGACAGTGATGTCCGGGAGGAGCTCATCACGTGTTGTCCTGACCTCTACGATGGCTTTCGCGCCTTGCGGGATGGCGACGAAGCGGTTGAAGGTAGGCAGTTCGGGCAGGCCGTAGTCGTTAGGCATGACGATGCCTTTAGCGGCGATGGTGTGCAACAGCTCGCCCTCATGCATCACGGTGTCGATGCTGAAGTCGCTGAGTTCGAAATGCAGGCTGATATGGTCATGGTCAGCAGAGGTGATAGTGAAGTCTTGCCCGATGGCGAACAACGGGAAGGCTATCAGTAGGATAAAGGCAAAAGTAGCGTGTTTCATGGCTGGAAGTTTGTAAAAATCGCATAATGAAGCCGTAAAAGTACAACTTTCTCTGAAAAAACAAGGAGAAATGTTCATAAAAACGAAAAAAGAGCCACCAAACGGCAGCTCTTTTCGTTCAAGTAGTCCCGAAGGGACCATGTTTATTCTATTTATTTGTAGTATGGCCAACCGCCCGTCCAAGTGATTTGTTTGGTGAAGGTCGGTGTGTCGGAGTCTTCGTAATATTCAATGGTAGCGGAACCATCCTTGCTTTCATCAATGAGGTAGACGAGCATCGAGACGAGTTCGTTTTGGCGTTGTGCCTCAATGGTGAAGCCATCATAGGTGTAATCAATAACAACCCAGCCGTTGTTGAGACTTGTATCAAGGCGTACGTCGCCTGTGACTTTCACTTTAAGGCTCTTCCACAGCGGCGTGATAGCTGCTACGACATAGGCTTGTGTGCCGTCGAATTGCGTCACATCTTTCACGAGGATGTTGGGCACTGCACCTTCAGGACCAATTTCTGGGTCTGGAGAGGCTTCGTCGGGATAGATGAATTCGGTGACCAATTCTTCGTGTGCGGCCTGGAACAATGCGATGTAGTACTCGAAGTTGGGGATTTCCACGTTTAAGCCAAGTTCGGAATAGTAATTCTGAATACGCCGCCTGATATACACCTGGTTCTGCAATGAGATATTGCTGAGCAGCTTATCAATCAAGGATTGGTCGTTGATGGCACCGTCAGCAGCAAAATCGGTGGAGAGATTCGTCATGAGTAAAGTCAGTTCAGCCGGAAGGGTAGGAATCTCCATGATATTGTTGGTTGGCCTTTGAAGGATGATAGAGAAGGCGAGCAGCATGGCGTTGAAGTCGCCTTGTGAGGCGATGGACATCTGTTCGAAGCCTTGATTGAAATGTTGGGTCACGCCAAGAAAGTCTTGAAACTCGCCCTCAGCCTGTCGTTTGGCATCGGAAAAGCTCATGCCTTGTCCCACAAGGGTCTCGATGCGGGCCTTGGTGATGTGGGTCAGCACGTTGATATTGACAGTCTCATCATCAGTCAGGTCGGCGAAAGCCTGCAGAGTGATTTGTGATGACGAAAGCTGACCAATTACTTCGTTGAAATAGAAACCATTGCCAGAGAGCAAGGCCAAATCAGATTCCATCTCAATATTGTTAAGGCTGAAACTGCCGTCGTCGGAAGAGATGGTGGTGGTAAACGACATGCCGGTCTGTCCGAGGTTTTCGTTGAGTTCGTTGACGGTGATGGTGGCGCCTGTCACGAAAGGACCTTTCTGTACCTTGCCCGAGAAGGAGAAGGTGCCGCCGGTCTTCTCGGCGAAGAAGGCGGTGTAGGTGATGTCGCCGGTGACAATGACGGAGCGTGGGTTGTCAGTGACGTCATCGTTCCATTTCACGAAGATGCAGTTTTCAGAAGGGACAGCCGCAAGGGTTGCCGTGGCGCCAGA
>DAIOUZ010000149.1:6308-7989 GCA_036759285.1 Candidatus Limiplasma sp.
GTGTAGGTGATGTCGTTAGAAACGGTGATGGTGCGAGGGTTGCTGGTGACGTCATCGTTCCATTTCACGAAATAGCAGTTTTCGGAAGGGACAGCCGCAAGGGTTGCTGTGGCGCCAGCTGCGTAAGTACCACTGCCCGTGGCAGTTCCCCATGCTTCGTTGTTCGAGTTGACTGTGACGGTGAATGTTTCGTCAGTCATCTCGGCAAAATAGGCAGTGTAGGTGATGTCGTTAGAAACGGTGATGGTGCGAGGGTTGTCGGTAACGTCATCATTCCATTTTACAAAATAGCAGTTTTCGGAAGGGACAGCCGCAAGGGTTGCTGTCGCACCAGATAGGTAGGTGCCACCGCCCGTGGCAGTTCCCCATGCTTCGTTGTTTGAGTTAACTGTGACGGTAAATTTCTTGGAACAAGAGGTGACCGCCAACAATCCGATGAGTGCAAGACTCAAAGCAAAGATTTTTGTTTTCATATCATTTAAATTTTGAGGTTAATGTTTTCCACGTTTGTTATTTGACGCAAAATTATAAAACTCCTCAGTACGAAAAACAACTTGTCAAGCTCTTTTGTGTCTTGTCTATCAGTTTGTGGATGGAGTACAAATGTAGACAATTGTTTTCCAGCTTATTGCGAAAACGCAAATCTACGGATGATTTTGCTTTGTCTATCAATAATCTCAGAGCAGGCACCAAAAAAGAGCCACCAAATGGCAGCTCTTTTCGTTCAAGTCAGCCCCGTAGGGGCGTAGGACATTAAGCAGGCGGATTTATCCCCTGCTTTTACAAAGCGCCCTATGCGCTATCACACAATCCCCGTAAACCCCATAAATGCCAAAGCCAAAATGCCAGCAGTAATCAGGGCGATAGGGGTACCCTTCATACCCTTGGGAGGCTCCATCAGGTCGATATGCTCACGGATGCCGGCGAAGATAATCAAGGCCATGGCGAAGCCGAGGGCAATGCCGACGGCATAGACGATGGACTCGCCGAGGCTCAGCATGTGGGCCACACCACCATAGTTGAACTCCTTGGTGACCACGGTCAACGACACGCCCAAGACGGCGCAGTTGGTCGTAATCAGCGGCAGGAACACGCCCAAGGCTGTGTACAAAGCCGGACTGATTTTCTTCAGGATAATCTCCACCATCTGCACCAAGGCAGCGATGATGAGGATGAAGGCGATGGTCTGTAGGAACGTCAGGTTCAAGGGTATCAGGATGTAGCGGTTCGTCAGCCAAGTCACCAAGGTGGCCAAGGTCAACACGAAGATGACGGCTGCGCCCATACCCAAAGCAGTTGAGGTCTTCTTAGAGGTGCCCAAGAAGGGGCAGATAACCAGAAACTGGGAGAAGATCACGTTGTTGACCAGAATGGTCGATAAGATAATGATGAGGTATTTCATGGCTTAGTGACTTTCTTTTTTGAGTTTGTTGACGATAGCGATAACGAAGCCGAGGCAGATGAAAGCGCCAGGAGGCAGGATGAACACCAAGATGTTGGCTGTCTCGGGCAGGATGGTGAGGCCGAAGATGGAGCCGCTGCCGAGGAACTCACGGATGCAGCCCAACAACGTCAGGGCGAGGGTGAAGCCCAAGCCCATGCCGAGGCCATCGAGCATAGACGGGAACACGGGATTCTTCGAGGCGAAAGCCTCAGCGCGACCCAGCACGATGCAGTTCAC
>DAIOUZ010000150.1:0-5419 GCA_036759285.1 Candidatus Limiplasma sp.
AAGTGGGCTTCATCAAAGCGAAATCCTTCTCGGTGATGAAGTCGCGGGTGTCGTTGTTCAAGGCAATGTGCAGTGTGACGATGTCGGATTCCTTCAATAGGGTCTCCTTGTCGACAAAGGTCACACCTTCGACCTGTCGCGGAGTGCGGTTCCAAGCCAACACCTTGCAACCAAAGGCATTCGCCAACTTGGCCACACGTTGACCGATGTTGCCCATACCAACGATGCCGATGGTCTTACCACCAATCTCGCGTCCAGGCATGATGCCCTTGCGATTACATTGACGCGTAATCGTATCGTTTTCAAGTACTTTACGGTACACATCTATCATCATGGCGATGGCCAACTCAGCCACGGCTTCAGTGCTGTAACCTGCCGCGTTCTTCACGATGATGCCGCGACGTTGGCATTCCTCCATGTCGATGTGGTCCAAGCCCGTGAAGGCGATGGAGAGCATTTTCAGGTTCGGGCATGCATCCAAAAAATCCTTGCGCAGCGGAATGTTGCTCTCGATGATGACCTCCGCACCTTCGGCGCGGCGTTTCAGCTCATCGGGGTTTTCGTTGCGGTCGGGATAGATGACCACCTCGTGGCCAGCTTTTTTCAGACCTTCACAAGCTGCTTCTATTTGCTGGACTTTTAGGCCCAACGGTTCTAAAAAAACAATTTTCATAGCAATATGTTTCTTATGTTGGCCTGAAATCGCCCGCCTATAGATTCCCTTTTCACTTTGACCTCCAATGTCATTCCTTGCAGAGGTTTGTGCGATTGGAAATGCTATGCATTCGACGTAGTCAATCTATTGGAGGGCAAATGCTAGGAATGACATAGGCGGGCGATTTCAACACTAGTCAACCTTACTTCGCGGCAATCATTTCGATTTCGACCAAGGCCTTCTTAGGCAGTTCTTTCACGGCGAAGGCGGCTCGAGCGGGATAGTCACCCTTGAAATACTTGCCATACACAGCGTTCATCTCGCCGAAATAGCTCATGTCGGCCAGATAGCAGGTCGATTTCACCACGTTGTCGAAGGTGCAGCCTGCCTCGTTGAGGATGGCTTCAAGGTTTTTCAAGCTCTGCTCGGTCTGGGCACTGACACCCTCCGGCATTTCACCCGTAGCGGGATTGATGGGCAGTTGACCCGAAATGAATACCATTCCGTTGGCTTCAATGGCTTGACTATAAGGTCCGATGGCTCCTGGAGCCTTTGTTGTTGCGATAACTTTTTTCATTGTTTCAAAATTTATAGGATTTAGCTCACCACAAGGGATTCGCTGAATTTAGAAAATTTCTGAGCGCAAAAATAAGAAAAAAGGTCATCGAGTTCATCGAAATATACTACTTTTGCAACCTAAATTGTTTCGACAAGCTCAATAACCATATTTCGACAAACTCAATAACCATATTTCGAAAGCCATTATGACATTCAAGGAAGTCCTCCGTAAACTCAACAACCGATATGTGTACGCCACCGTACTGTTTTTGATCATTATACTTTTTATCGACCAATTCAACCTGTTTGAGCAAATCAGGCTGCACCGTTCGTTGAAAGACCAAAAGCAACAAATCGAGTATTACGAGAAGGAGGTATCGCAAAGCAAAAAGTATCTTCATGACCTGCAAACCGACACCTCCACCATGGAGAAGGTTGCCCGCGAGCAATATCTGATGAAACGCGACAATGAAGTCATATATCTAATTGAGACTCAGGAATGAAGTCGTTGTTCAGGACATACATCTTTCCTTTTATCTTGTTTCTTTTGCTGGTTTTTTCCTCCAGCACTTTATTTGGACAAAGCCATGCCCTCAGCGGAAAAATCACGGACGAGGAAAACCGTCAACCTTTGGCTTTTGTAAATGTGGTCATCAATGAAGGACAACACGGCGTCATCAGCGACATCGATGGAAAATATGAAATCGCCTCTGACACCCCCATCACAAAAATCACCTTCTCTTCCCTCGGATATGAGACGAAAGTCGTTGAAATACAGCCCAATCAAAAGAAATGCAATGTCGCGCTGAAACCCACCACCTTCAACCTGAACGAAGTGACCGTGGATGCAGGCGAGAATCCTGCCCACCGCATCATCGACAGCTTGATGGCCCACCGCAAGGCCAACAACCCCAACTCGTTGGACTCTTATCGCTACAATATCTACGACAAGATGGTTTTCACCATCGACAGCAGCAGTTTCGGTCAAGCATTAGCCAATGACACCGCCCTCGAGATGTCCAACCTTTGGCTTTTCGACAACATTATGAAAAAGAGCGACTTGATGGTGATGGAAACGGCCTCTGAGGTGTTGTTCAAGGCACCCGACCGCAAGTTGCAGCATGTACTCGGCACCAAGGTGGCCGGCATGAAGGAACCTACTTTCATCTATTTGGTCAACAGCATGCAAAGTGTCAGTTTTTATGACGAAACCGTCAATATTACTGGCATCGAATACGTCAACCCGATCAGCAGAGGAAGCAAACGCCACTATTTCTTCACTTTGGAGACCGTTCAACCTATTGGGCAAGGCGACTCGCTCTATGTGATTTCATTCCATCCGATGCGGGGAAGCACTTTCAACGGGCTGCGGGGTACGATGACCGTCAACTCCGACGGCTGGGCATTGCAAAGCGTGAAGGCCTCGCCCAACGAAAACAATGGAATGTTCATCGCCGACATTCAGCAACTTTACCAAAAAGTGGAAGGCCAATGGTTCCCGAAACAGTTCAACACCAACCTGAAATTCCCCAGCATGGTTGTCGACATGGATGGCGGCACCTTTCCCATGGTTGCCATCGGCAAGAGTTACCTTACCGACATCGAAATCAACCCTGAACTCAGCAAGCGGCAGTTCTCCGATATCGAAATCAAGGTGGATCCCAATGCCGCCTATCGCGACGAGACCTTCTGGAACGACCACCGCATCGACTCGCTCACCGAAAGAGTGAGAGCCACCTATTTCCTCGTCGACTCGCTCACCCAAGGCACCGACATCTTCGACCGCGTTTTGGGTCTGACCGACAAAATGATGAATCAATCGGCCCTTCCCGTCGGCTTCCTCGACCTAGACCTGGGAAACATCATCAAACTCTCGGCCGTCAGAGGCTTCTATTTCGGAATGGGTGCCTCCACCAACGACCGCCTCTCACGCCATATCCGCTTGGACGGTTTCGTAGGCTATTGGACACGCATGAAATATTTCGACTATGGCGGTGGCATCAAGTGGTTGATCAACAGGCAACGGCAGATGGAACTTGGCTTGCAGTTCACCAACAAATCTGATGCATTGGGTGAATTTGGCGGCTTCTCGACGGGTGGTTTGCTCTCAGAAGCGGAATACAAATACACCTTTTATGAAAACATCCATGTGCGCAAGAACATGGCCGAGTTGCAGTATACGACGCGCTTCGCCAGATACTTCAAAGCCTATCTGAGCCTCAGCTCCTGCTATAAAAACTACAACGCCCAGTTCTACTACAACCCTGCCGATTCGCTGAAAAGTGCCTTATTCACCAATGCAGAAATCAAGCTTCGTTTTGCCTACAAGGAGAAATTCCTGAGTAAAGTCGATGGCCTACAATCCTTGGGCACGCTCTACCCCATCGTTTGGCTCTCCTATCAGCATTCCTTCCCCATTTGGGGCGGACAATACGATTTCGACCGCATCAAATTTGAGGTTTCAAAGAATTTCTACACCCGTTATATGGGCGTTTCGAAAGTCCTGTTGCAAGCGGGTTACGCCTCGAAAAGCTGTCCCGTGATGGAGACCTTCGACATTCTCGGCACCTATGACCGTTTCGGGCTCTATTCCCCAGGCAGTTTCAGCACCATGCGGCTCGACGAGTTCTTCTGCGACCGCTTCGTAGCGCTTTATCTGAGCCACAACTTCAGCGGTATGCTTTGGAAGACCAATTCCGCATGGTTTAAACCAGAACTGTCCGTCATTACCAACATCGGCTGGGGCGACATGAAACGTGCCGAGGCTTGTCCCGACAAGAATTTCAAGACCATGGAAAAGGGCTATTTTGAGAGCGGTATGGTGGTTAACGGGCTTTTGGCCACGCCTTTGACAAAAATCGGCGTGGGTGCCTTCTATCGATACGGGCCTTACAGTCTGCCTAATGTTTGGGACAACTTTGCCTGGAAATGGTGTGCTACGATTAGTTTTTGATTTTTTTTCACAAAACATGCAAAACATTACAAAACAAAGATTTATAAAGGTTTTGGAAAGCTGCCAACCGGCGGCTTTCCAGCGGCTGCTCGGTTGGGCGAGCCGCAACACATTATGCAAGGTTTTGACTTGTTTTGTGTGTTTTGTGATATTAACGGCTTGCGAAAGACAACCTCAGAAAATCGTCCTGCAAGGCTTGGCGCAAGGCTCATACTATGCCGTCACCTATTTCGATGAAGAAAACCGAAATTTCCAACGTGAAATCGACTCCATTTTCCATGCCGTAGATCTGTCGGTCAACCTTTGGGTGGACAGCTCCGTCATCTCGAAAGTCAATCGAAATGAAATGGTTACGCTTGATTCCATTTTTATCAACAACTTTCGCATTGCTCAAGAGGCCGCACTCCTCTCTGATGGCTATTTCGACCCTACCATTTCGCCCATTGTGGCCGCTTGGGGTTTCAGCTACAAAAACGGCGACAGCCTCACACCGCAACTCATTGATAGTTTGCGCCAATTGGTTGATTATCAGAAAATCCGTATCGAAAAAGGAATGGTAATCAAAGAGCATCCTGAAATGAAACTGGATTTCAACGCGATAGCCCAAGGCTACACTTCCGATTTGATTGCGGCGTTTTTGGAAAGTCGGGGCATCAATAATTATTTGGTCGACACGGGTGGCGAAATCATGGCACGCGGCAGCAAGCCCAACGGCCAGCCGTGGATTGTAGGCATAGAGAAACCTGCCGAGAACTGGGATTCAGAACAGGTGGTGCAAACCCGCATTGCCTTGCGCGACAAGGGTTTGGTCACTTCAGGTAGCACCCGCAAGTATATAGAGCGCAACGGCAGACGTTATTCCCACTGCATCGACCCAAAAACAGGCTATCCCGTGGAACATAATGTGCTCAGTGCCACCGTATTGGCCGAAAATTCCGTCTGGGCCGATGCTTTGGCCTCCATCTGTATGGTGATGGGCATGGAAAAATCATTACCGCTCATCGAAAGCATGGACGGTGTGGAAGCCTATTACATCTTCGTCAATGAGCAAAACGAATTGGAGACTTTTGCTACGGAAGGGTTTCGGGAACTTATTATCGAATAACTCGGATTTCTTAAGTCTCTTATTAACGAATCACTTGTTCAAATTCTACCATGTCAACAATATGTTAGTTTTTCTTGGCATGACGTTCTTGTCTTACAGCTTTTACCTCTGCCAGTATGTCTTCTTCCGAAATTTCATCTGTACGGAA
>DAIOUZ010000150.1:5429-7985 GCA_036759285.1 Candidatus Limiplasma sp.
CAAGAAAATAGTTGAGTTCAGCACGGATACTTTGGCGCGTGAGGGCCTTCCCAAGTCTCAACTGAGAACGCACTGGCATTTGCTGCAAAAGTATCAATAGTTGATTGTAACTGATGTCGATGGTTGCATTCATGGTGGTATCAGGTTTTTATGGTGCAAAAATACACATTTTCACCAAATTTGCCTTAGTTTTCCATTTTTCTTCCTATTTTTGAAGCCTCAAAATGAAAGTCAAACCAAACAACAATCGAATGAACAAAGCGCGTTAGGCGCACTGACGGAAAACGGAATATTAATAAATAGATAGCACTTGTTGCTGTTCTTGGCTCTCAATTTACCACCTCGTCCCTTTGGGGACACCTCAAGAACAAGTTACAAATGCCGTGTTGCACGGCGTGGAATAACTTGTTTGAGGTGTGGGTGTGGTAACCCGAGAGTCGAGCAAGGAATTGATTCCACGCTTTTTTGTCGGTTGAAAATGAATAATGAACAATCAAAACACAAACAATATGAGAAATAGAATTTTAAAATTTGGAATAACGACTAAGATTGTAATGATTGGACTGCTTTTAGGAATGGTGGGAATGATAAAAGTGTATGCATATGAATCAGCATTAATTGGTAATATATGGTACCATTTAGAGAGTTCTGACTATACAGCCACAGTTGTATGCCATAAAGATGATTATGCATCGGCATCAGGAAATCTTATCATCCCAGAATCTGTTTTCTACAATGGTCATACATATACTGTTATCGCGATAGACGAAGCCGCTTTTGGTGGTTATCACGGCCTAACTGGGGACTTGAATCTTCCAAATACATTGATCTCAATTGGGGAATGGGCTTTCGCTTATTGTAATGGATTCAATGGAACTTTAACCATCCCATCATCAGTAACAACAATTGGCGAGAACGCTTTTTATAACAGCGGTTTTACTGAAGTTCATTATAATGCTACAAATTGTTCTGATATTGTTGATACTCCACCTTATTATGTTGATGGAACATTTATGGGATGTAGTGGTAATCTTATTATAGGGGAAAATGTAGAAAGAATTCCTGCTAATATTTTCCGAAATTGTACTGGTTTTACAGGAGACCTTACAATTCCAAACTCTGTAAGTGAAATTGGCGAAAGGGCTTTTGTTGGTTGCACTGGTTTTTCAGGCGTTTTAACTATCGGTAGTTCCGTAACGACAATAGGAGGAGCAGCTTTTTCTGGACTTAATGGTCTTTCAGAAGTCCATTTTAATCCAACACATTGTAATATCTGTGGGGATGGTTCGTTTTCTGCATTTTCTGGATGTACTGGAACTATATTCATTGGGGATAATGTGACAATTATTCCAAATGATGCATTCTATAATGCTGCATTTCATGGAACTCTAACGATTGGAAATTCAGTAACAATTATTGGATCAAATGCCTTTTCATCTCTTTATCCTGGATTTACGGGAGATTTGGTGATTCCAAATTCAGTAACTGAAATTGGTACTTATGCTTTTTCTTATGCTGGATTTGATGGCGAACTCGTCCTTCCCAATTCAATAACTACAATTGACGGAGGTGCTTTTATGAATTGTGGCTTTACTGGTAATTTGACCATTCCAGAGAGTATTACTATAATTAGAATGTCGACATTCGATAATTGTAATGGATTTACAGGTGAACTTGTCCTTTCTGATTCCCTGACTTTGATTGAAGCTTTTGCGTTCAATAATTGCAGCGGGTTATCTGGTTGTCTAACTATTCCAAATTCTGTTACCGAAATTCAGTCAATGGCATTTAATGGGTGTAGTGGTCTTTCGTGTATTAGCATTCCAAGTTCTGTAGAATCAATCGGGGAAAATGTGTTTTGGGGTACAGGCTGGTGGAATAATCAACTGGATGGTATCTTGTATCTTGATGGTTGGTGCTTGGGTTATAAGGGGAATCCGCCTACAGGAACATTGAGTTTTCAAGAAGGAACAAAAGGTATTGCAGGTTGGGCGTTTCAATGGTGTGAAAACTTGACTGGGATTTTGACAATACCAGAATCAATTGAACATATTGGAGATATGGCATTTCTTGGTTGTACAGGGTTCTCGGAATTACAATATAATGCAGTGTCGGTTGATTGGGTTGTTGATTCTTTTACTGAATGTAGTGGATTACAGACTTTAAGGATAGGCAACAATGTTGAAAAAATACCTAGTAGTGCTTTCTCAAATTGCAGTAGCTTTACAGGAAGCTTGACTATTCCAAACTCTGTAATATCAATAGGCCATGATGCGTTTTACAATTGTAGTGGTTTTGTCGGAGAATTGGTCATCCCCAATTCAGTAGTTTCAATCAATAGCGATGCATTCTATGGTTGCATCGGCTTTAATGGCGACTTGACTATCCCCAATTCTGTGACCTCAATAGGTAGTTATGCTTTTTATGGTTGCACTGGTATAACTATGGCCAATATCCCCAACAGCGTGACAAGCATTGGTAGTTATGCATTTGAATTTTGCCATTCCATGGTGAGCGTGATAATTCCAGACAGCGTGACCAACATTCGAGATAATG
>DAIOUZ010000151.1:0-7967 GCA_036759285.1 Candidatus Limiplasma sp.
AAGGCTGGATCCAGTCTGCCAATCTTGTCGTTGGTCTCAGGGTTGCTAATGACGGCAGCCGTGTCCATCTCGGAGCCCGTGGCCGAGAGTGTCAGGATGGTGACGATAGGCAGGGCGCGCTCGATGGGGGCACGTTTGCTGAGGTCGAGGAAGTCCCAAGGGTCGTGGTTGACAAAAGCACCTGCGGCCATAATCTTGGTGGCATCAATGGTGGATCCGCCACCTACAGCCAGCAGCACGTCGATGCGGTGTTCTTTGCACAATTGCGCACCTCTCCTGACGGAGCTGATGCGCGGGTTCGGCTCGATGCCCGAAAGCTCGAACAGTTGGAGCCCGGCATCCTTGATTTCTTTCACCACACGGTCATAGAGGCCCATCTTTTTGATGGAGCCGCCGCCGTAGGTCATCAGCACACGCGTGCCATATTTTTTGAGTTCTGCACCAAGGCTTTTCAGTTGGTCGCGCCCGAAGTAAATCTTAACGGGGATGTTGTAAATGAAGTCGTTGAGCATAAGTGTATTATTTGTTGTCAATGTTTACAATAGTATATTTCCGTGTTCCAAGGCCAATCTGTTCGGCATACTCCACGGTATGGGTGCCGTGTTTCTTGTTGATGCGTTCCTGCAAAGGCTTGGCGTCGTCGCCTTGGCTGCTGACGTGGTTGAACACGAGGTCGAGGCAGGCTTGGTCGAGGGCTACGGGGTCGGTGGAGGCCAGGATGCCGATGTCCTTGATGCGCGGAGCGGCAGGATGTCCGTCGCAGTCGCAGTCCACCGACATGTTGTTCATCACATTGATATAAATGATGTCCTTGCCATCCTGCTTGAAGTAGTCGTGCACGGCCTGTGCGGCAGCAGCCATACTCTCAAGGAAATCGTCTTGGTCGGCAATCCTCCAATGTTTTTGGCTCTTGCCTGCGGAGTGGATGTAAAGCTTTCCGGCGCTCGACGCCACACCTATTGACTGGTTCTTCAGCACGCCGCCGAAGCCGCCCATGGCGTGACCCTTGAAGTGAGCCAGATTGATCATGAAATCGTAGTTCTGTATATGCGATCCGACGATGTCGTATTTCAGGTGCTTGGTGTCAGTGACAGGGATTTGAATCTCGCCTTCCTCGTCCATGATGTCGACGGTGGCGATGTCGTTGTAACCGCGTTCTTCAATAGCCTTGCGGTGCTTCTCGGTGCTGCTGCGGTTGCCGCCGTAGGCCGTGTTGCATTCCACGAGGATGCCATTCACTTTTTGTACTAGGTTTTTGATCAGTTCGGGGCGCAGGTGATGGCTCTTCTCCGACTCACCCGTGGAGATTTTCACCGCCACGCGGCCATGCGCCTCCACACCCAAGGCTTCATAGATGCGCACCAGCCCTTTGGGACTAATGTCGGTGGTCATATAGACTGTTGCCGCTTCACCTTCGGTTGTTGGCGGGGCAGGTTGATAGTTTTGTGCATTACATGAGGTCATTCCCAAAGTGCAAATTAGTACCATGATGATAGTGTTTTTAGTCATTGCAGTATTGTTGTTTTGTGATTTCATGTTACAAAAATACAAAAAACCCAAATACGGGCAAATAAAACTGCCGCAAAGTCAAATAACCTTGTGACTGTATCATTTCGAGAAAAACAACTATCTTTGCATCATGTCCGAGCATTGGCAAATATATGCAGACTGGAATCCGTGGCACGGTTGCACCAAGATAAGCCCCGGTTGCAAGTACTGCTATGTCTATAGGCAGGATGAGATGTACGGCAGCGAGATCTCCAGCAGCGAGTGCCGTAAGACAGGCAACTTCAACCTGCCAGTCAAACGAAAACGAGACAAATCGTGGAAGATTGAAAGCGGCAAGATCGTGTTCACCTGCTTCACCTCTGATTTCCTATTGAAAGACGCGGACCCGTGGCGACCCGAATGCTGGCAGATGATGAAATACAGAAGTGATCTCTGGTTCTTCTTTTTCACCAAACGCATCGACCGTTTCATGGAATGCGTGCCTGACGACTGGGGCGACGGCTATGACAATGTCATAGTGGGTTGTACTGTCGAAAATCAGGAAATGGCGGATTATCGTTTGCCTATCTTCTTGTCGCTTCCCATCAAACACAAGAGCATCATCGCGTCGCCATTACTTACAGCCATGGATCTTACCCCTTTTCTGAATGAAACGATAGAAGAAGTATCTGTAGGCGGGGAGTCGGGCGTTAACGCAAGACCCTGCGACTACGACTGGATACTCGCCCTGAGGGAGCAATGCATCTCGAAAGACGTTGCCTTCCGCTTTCATCAGACGGGTGCCCATTTCGTCAAGGACGGCAAGATGTATCGTGTGCCACGATGCTATCAGCTCAGTCAAGCCCACAAGGCCAACATCGACTACAAGATAGGCAATTACCTAGCGCCCGAAAAAGTGAAATTCCAATGGAAAGACAGCGACTATCACGATTAGGTTAGTTGATGGATGCAACCAATTCGTCGCTGATGTTGTTGCCAATCTGGCGGCAGACATCTTGACTCCATCGTTGTGCCATCGCGATGCGTGAAGACTGGTCGTTTGTACCTTGCAGCATGGCAAAGATATAGCCTGCATTGAAATTGTCTCCGGCTCCGACGGTGCTGACCGTCTCAATCTCTTCCACGGGATAAGTTTCGCAGCCT
The DNA here is from genome assembly GCA_036759285.1 of Candidatus Limiplasma sp. Taxonomy (GTDB): domain Bacteria; phylum Bacteroidota; class Bacteroidia; order Bacteroidales; family F082; genus Limimorpha. Next base: position 2,653 of record DAIOUZ010000151.1, read on the forward strand.
TCGGGTGTATAGACCCGTATCGAACGCGCACCGTCAGTCAGTATCAACATGGGGCAATGTCGGCTCACCCGTTCGTAAATGGCATCTCCATCGTGCAGCCCATACATATACTCGAAATCTTCCATCGACCCACGCACCACATCCGCTAGGCTCATGTTCTCCTCGATATTGGACATCACGACTGGCAAATCGGGAATATGGTCTTTGCGGAAGTTGACATCATAATACAGCCAAGCACCTGCTTTCCGTGCGCCACGCAATAAACCGCCAACAACAGGACGAATGATCGGATTGATGGCGAAGAACGATCCGAAAAGCACCACGTCATCCTTGCTTATCTTCGGCAGCTTGCCGTCCAGCGAGACAGACGCATGATCCTTGTAGAACACATATTGCGCATCGTTGTGCTCATTCAGGAAAGCCAGTGAGATGTGCGACTTGATATGCTTGTGGCGGCATACATATTCCGATGACACACCATTTTCTTGCAGATAGCGGCAAATGAGTTCCCCAATATGGTCGCCGCCCACTTCCGTCACCATGGCACAAGGCACGCCAGCGCGTCCGAGCGAGACAATACTGTTGAACGTCGAGCCGCCTGGAACGGCTTTCTGCGGCTGGTCGTTCTTAAATAGAATGTCCAGCACGGTTTCTCCGATACCTATTACGCGTTTTTGGGCCATGTTTTGTTATCTATTGGAGGCTCGAATCATGCATCTGCGAAGTGAACATATTCCATGGCCGTCGTTCATGTCGGTGTATATGTACCCAGGCTGAGTCTCGGTATGATAGCCTATGGATTCAAAGAAGCGCTTCAGTTCCTCATAGTCAGTCGTGTTATGATAGGCGCATACCGCAAGTGTTATCGAGTTCTTGGCTGCCTTTAGGTATTCCTGCGCGTCCCTCAACACTTCCAACTCCTTACCTTCAACGTCCATTGCTACAAATACACGCTGTTGGTTGCATTTTTCCAACAAATTGACCAATCTGATTCTCTTTTTCTTTTCATTTTTCTTTTCCTCCTGCACTTCCTCTTTCACTTCCTCTTTCGCTTTTCTTTTCTTCTTGCCCGAAAGAGAGCCTTTCACCAGCTCAACTTTATCCTTGTAAGGAGCAAAAGTGGCCTCAATGGGCTTCCACCAACGCTTTGCGTGTTCCACCATATATACCTTACTGACCTTGTCTATCACGTCGAGAGCCAACAATCCTCTTGCACTCCCAACGTCAATCTCGACATCATTAACCCCGTCGTGAACGCTTTTTTCCAAGATATCAGTGACCTTTTCTGTCACATCATCTACCACTTCATCAAGCATATCGGAAAGCGGCAAACACCTCCCACCACTGGCATCAATCAAGACATCCCCTTTTTCGATGTGATAGCGGTTGGATTGATAGGCATGAGGACTGCATTGACGATAGCCGTTCCCCAAGATGTCATCGTCCTCGATGGCATAGCGGTAGAGCCTACGGACCAACTTCTCGGTCTCGCTTTTGGGATAATACAACGGATGCCCGTTGTGCATCACATAACACATCTTCAAATCCTTATCGGAACGGACTTCCATACGAGGCATGTCGCGCAATTTCTCGTAAGGATACAAAGCCGCGCAAAACGGCCGTTTTCTCAAATACTCGTATGCGAGTCTGATGTCCTCGTCGTCGCTATCCTTGTAACGCAACAGCGTCAACTCATAATTCAAGGCCCTTACACTTTCCTGTAAATTTTCGATGTCTTTATCGGTGATATGCGAAGTGACCAAATCCCCCGCGCTACTCAATAATTTTCCAGCGTTAACCATTTTAAATTTGTTTTGTTTATTGTTCATTGTTTATTGTCATTTTTTCCAAGCCTCTATCACACTTTACCCACTTTCATATATTCAAGTCATTTCCAAATGAAATTGTTTTCTCCTGCACCAAGCTCGAAGTGGTATTTCGCGATGCCAAGGTCGAGATGCGAATATCCTATGAGTGAAAACTTTGCCTGTGCCTCCACACGATTGTTTTCATGCAGGATGAACTTGAACTTCTGCTGGTTGACAGCGGTAGGAGCCAGGAGAGCCGCTTCCACACCTTTCTTGAACCATTCTGGCACAGGACTTTGGGCTTGGGCAACATCGGCAAACGACTTCTTCTGAGGATGCTGTTTGCCTTGTGTCATGCCGTAGCCAAAGGAAATGACTGCTTTCAGTGCTTCATCTTGTCCAACGACATAAGCCTCTTTGATTTTCTTGAATGTTCCTCCGACCCAGCACGAATTGAGCCCAAGGGTTTGCAGGAGGAGCACTACTTTCTCGCCGTAGTAACCGGCAGTCACGTCGCCGTTGCTGTCTATGGGTGCCACCACGGCAATGTAGTTGCTCACATTCTCAAACTTGCCGTATTTGGCCAACATCGAAGCGAATGCTTTAGGTTCGTTGGCTATCAGCTGAAAATGCAGGCCTCCTTCGCGGTTGCAAAGGTTGATACATGCTTGTATGGCCTCGATTTTCTCCGACTCGATAGGTTTGTCTAGGTATTTTCGCACGCTGTGACGTGTAACGATGGCTTCTAATTCTGTCATTTCAGATTATCAAATTATTTGCTGCAAAGATACACTTTTCTCTGAATTATAAAATCGGTTGGATAGCAATTGTCCATCGACAAGAGAAGTAAAAATCAAGTACGGTATGGAATATTGGTAAAAATTCATAGTTTTGCGGCATAAATCTGATGAAGTAGAACCTTTAATAATATGAAAATGAATAAGATATTATCTTGGCGCATTTTGGGAATTGCGATAACCCTTTCTTTGTCGACAGTTTTTTGCATTTCGAACAGTTGGGCGCAAAGCCCACGCCTTAAAACCGTGGAGATTCCGGATACTGCCGCGCCAACGCTTCGTGCGGATGGCTTTCTTGGTTCGCATTGGACACAGGATTTTCCGTACAATCAGCTTTGCCCAAGAGATCCTGTGAACGGCAATTCATACAGTTGTGCTGGATGTCCAGCTGTTGCCATGGGTCAGATTATCAATTACTTGCGAACAACAGAAGGTACTCGGTTTACCGATGATGACGACTATGTCCATTACTATGCTGGCCGCAATTATGTCATTGACGACGATTGGGCGACTTTGAAATTTCCGTCATTTTCGGAGCTGAACGTTATGTTGGATTCCGTTGATGCCGTTTTCGAGCGCGGCGAGGTGCTCCCTGACTTGTTGGCGGCTGCCGTGGTTTTTGCTTGTGGCACGGCCTTAACACAGGTTTATACTGCGGAAGGTTCCGGCACCTTTTATGTGGATCAGGCGTTTGAAGCCTACCAACGTTTTGGTTTTACGGATTGCCTGCTGTTTCGTGATCCCGATTCCTTGATGTATGCCACCTTGATTTCCAATTTGCAAGCCGGTTATCCCGCTCACTTGGCCGTTGAAAATCCGGCAGGAACAGTGGGGCACAACGTCGTGGTCGATGGCTATCGCGAAGAGGATGGCAAGTTCCATATCAACTTCGGATATGGTGGCGCTTTGGACGATTGGTACGACATTCCTGACCCCAATTTTTATTACGGAATGACCAAGGTGGAAGGCATTATTTTGAATATCATTCCCACCAATGGGCCTATGACGGTTCACGAATCTGCTCCCCAACAACCACTTGAAGTCTATCCCAATCCCGTTTCCGAACTTCTCTATATAAAGAACCTTCCTTGCGAGCGGGTGGAGTATTCCATTTTCAATGTTTTGGGACAAGAGGTAGCTGCAGGTTCCTCTAATGGAACCATTTCCGTTGCAGGATTGGAAAAGGGACTCTATTTCTTGCAAATCAAGGGTGAAGAATTCCGAGAGGTAGTTAAATTCGTTGTGAAATAAACAACAAATCTCAATTATAGGCATGCACTCCGCCTAAAAGCAGATTGACTCCGAAATAGGTGATTAACACGCTTAAAAAGGCAAGGATGCCATAGATATGGAAAAACAAGGGCTTTTGGAAGTTTCTCCAAAGCTTTTCATGTAATGGCGCGGCATAGATGAGCAGCGTGATGAGTGCCCAGACTTCCTTCGGGTCCCATGACCAATAATTACCCCAAGAAACATTAGCCCAAATCGCTCCAATAAAGATGCCGATGGCAAGCAAGGCCACGGCAGGGTAGAGCATCGCTGTGCTGAGGCTTTTCAACCGTTCCAAACGAACCTTGTCTTTTGGCTTGATGAGGGCAATAATACCGACCACCAAGATGCTCAACAACAAGGCGTATGCCGTGATGATGGTCGAGATGTGAAGGCTGAAGAAAGGCGAACGCAGCACGGGCAGTAGGGGATGGGTGAGCATTCTGATATAGAGCACTACCAATAAAACGACGAGCACCGTTACCCACGACCAGGTGACGGCACGGAAAGTCTTTCTCCGCTCAACAAGCAAAGCCACCAAAGCCACGAAAAGCAATGCATAACCTGTGTAGGTCACTCCGATGCCCCAAGGGTCGCGGGCGACGTCGAGGACGGAGTTGCCTTTGTCGTCGTAGTCGCTTTGGTAGAAGCGATAATGCTTGTGCCTCAGGATATGATTCATGGAGATGACAACATCCTGCTGGGTTTCGCCATCGTTGAGTTGGAGGTAGCTCACATAGTCCTTCGGCTTTTCACTGTTGGGATATTTTTCAATCTCGAAACGGTCCAATGTGAGGCTGAAAGGCAGGGCTTCTTTCGTGATTTCTCCCTTGTCTTGGATGAAAAAATGGCTATTGGGTCGGTTGGGTTCGAGTTTCATCCTGCCGTGTTGACCTGTGAGCATGGTGAGCAGGGCACCCAATAGGATGAACAGGATGGCGGCATGCAGGCCGCAGACCGCCATCCGTTTCCACATACAGCATTTCACCGCCATATAAATCAGGAGGCCAGTCATCAAAGCCCATAACCCTACAAACCACCAGGTGCTGTACACATGGGTCAGCGCGAACTCCGAGCCGTGTAGCTTCTCGACGATGGTGCCTGCTGCCAGGACGGCAATCAGAATGATGACCAAGACAGATACAATATGACGGATTGTTTTCATGGTGCAAAAGTATTAAATTGCGTCAATAAATTTCACCACAGCATCGCGGTCTTTTTTGTCCAACTGGCGGAATTTCTCCACCGAGCGGCGGGCGTCGCTTTGGGCATTGCCGTGCCACATGATGGCTTCGATGACGGTTTGGGCGCGGCAGTCGTGCAGACGGTCGCTGCGACCTGTGCAGATGGCCGACAGGCCACGACCCCAGAGCGGAGTGGTGCGGCACCAGCCCGTGCGGATGTCGTTCTCCATGTGGAGCTTGTGCTGGATGTAGTCGCT
>DAIOUZ010000152.1:0-1197 GCA_036759285.1 Candidatus Limiplasma sp.
CCACTTCGTAAGTGGCCTCGACAGAGGTTACCGTAGTGGCACCGAAGTTGAACACATTGATGCCAAACGCAGTCTCGCCGCTGCCGATGAAGTCGGGAAGTGTGGGCGAGGTGATGGCAAGGTCTAAGTTTTCGAGCGTGAAGACCATGATGTCATCAAAGTACCAGTCATTGATGTTGTAGCTGTTGCCATTGAAGAAGATGCAGAACTGCACATTGGCTTGACCCATGTCAGGTGTGCTAATTTCTTGGCTAACCGTCCAAGAGTTGCTTGCGCCGTAGCCTTGGCTCCAGGCTTCGTTCCAAGTGGTGCCACCGTCAGATGTGGTAGCGATACCAATGATGTTGTTGCCTGTGTAGTTGTCTAAGGCATGCTTGAAGGAGAATACAAGGCTATTAATGCCCGTGAGGTCCACGGCAGGAGAGACAAGTCGAGACAAACCATTGAATTGGGGACTCCAAGTGAGATGCATCTCATTGGCAACTCCGCCGGCATTGTTGGTGGCCGAAACCGACCAGTTGTTAGGTTGTGCGTCAATGGACCAGCCAGCGGGCATCGAGGCACCATCAAAGGATTCTTGCAGCAAAACCGCGCGGTTTTGTGCCGTCATTGCCGTTGCAAACAGCAGGGCAAATGCAATTAGTAAGGTTTTCTTCATAGTAAATTGAATTAGTGATGAATTATTTGTTTTTACGTTGCAAAAATAGTAACAAATTTGATTAAGCTATTCTTTATTGAAAAAATATCATAGATAAACCACGATATTGCTTGAAAATATTGCAATCAAACCACGAGTAGCACCCCATAAACTACCACCACCAAGAAACTATGCTTTACCTGTCGGCCCAAAAACGGATCTAAAAGTTCGGGCTTCGTTTTTTTTATGGCTAGCAAGTCTTTCAGGAACAAGGGGAAAAGCAGCCAAAAAGCGTATGTATAATAAGGTGCGTGTTTGAGAGCGAGATAAATGGTCAAACAAACAAACGCCCCGACGATAAGCAGACAATGATAGACGAAAGCCTTCTTCAAACCCAATCTTACCACGAGGCTGTTTTTGCCCGAGGCTTTGTCGTTCTCGTAGTCGCGCATGTTGTTGATATTCAATACGGCATTGGAGAGAAAGCCCATAGCCGAGGCGGGCAACAGGACACTGAAATCGAGGTTTTTAGTAGCCAAATAGAATGTTCCTGCCACAGC
>DAIOUZ010000152.1:1207-3516 GCA_036759285.1 Candidatus Limiplasma sp.
GACACATAATAGCAGGAGCAGAAAGAGCCGAATGAAAGCCTCTGTCTCCTGCTGAAAAAACTTCAAAGGAGACACTGCATATGGAAAAAGAGAAAACAAAACAGGTCGCCCAAGCCGCGATAGCCGTAAGGATGCTTGCCTAAAGTGTAAAGCAGGGCGGCCAATACTGCGCCGATGCCCAAGGCGGCAAAGACGGCCAGTTCCTGCCATGTCAGTTGGGCAAAAACGAAAATCAAGGCACCGGAAATCAGGCATAAAGCACTTACAACGGCGATGCCTTTCCGCATTTCTTTCTCCGTGATGCTGCCGCTTTGCATCTCGCGCTGCGGGCCGACGCGCTTCGCACTGTCGGTGCCTTTTTTGAAGTCACCGAAGTCGTTGGCGAGGTTGGAGAGGACTTGGAGTAAGATAGCGGTTAGGGCACAAAAAAGCAGACAAAGCAAGGTCCCTGAGCCTGTCGAAGGGCCGGTTTTAAAAGACAAAAACCCGCCCAGCAGCACTCCTGAAAAAGAGAGCAGCACCGTCCGCGGACGCGCTGCTCTGATCCATGTCTTTAATTCTGCCATAGTTCTTTTTTCATATCACAAAACAATCAAAACCAACAAAACAATCTTATAATTGAAGAAGGAAAGCAGCCAACCGGCATGCTTTCCTGCGCATCCTTCGGATGCAATAAAACTTAAAAGTATTTTCTAATGGGGAAACCATCGGAACCATAGATTTCGTTTTCATCTGGATTAAAGAAATAACGTTCTATTTCAGCAAACCTTGGATAAAAATTGGCCAAAATACCAACAGATACTTTCAGCAACCTCATGTAATTGAACAACTGGGCTTTATGTTCGCTTGTTAAACTTTCAACAGACTTCAGTTCAACAATAATGTCTTCATTGACCAAGAAATCAAGCCTATAAGTGCTTTCCATTTCTTTTCCATGATACATCGGATGGAATGTCAATTCTTTCTTATACGGAATGTTTCTTTCCGACAATTCCAATTGAAGACCTTCTTGATAGATTTTTTCATTCAACCCAGGACCCAATTCTTTGTGAACTTCATGAATAGCTCCTATCGTATCGTAAGCGTAGTTCTTTAAAGCCTCAATATCTATCATATCTGTTGTGTTTTACCGCCCGACTTTAGTCGGGGTAAGCAACGGCATCCCGGTTGGGTGCCGTTGCTCGCCTAATATGTTAAAACAAGGTTTTGCTAGTTTTGTCTGTTTTGTGACAAAAACTACCTCCTTCGACCTCCGCCACGGCGGCGCGGTGAGTAATAATCACTGTCGTCATAGCGGGCGGCGCCACGGCGACCACGGCCAGAGTCTCTCGAAGACGAACGTGATGAGGAACCGCCTCTTGAAGATGAACCTCTCGAAGAACCACCTCTTGACGAGCTGCTGCTCTTCTTGGCACCGAAGCCACGCTCAGCGTTGCGCTGCTTGCGGCTTGGACGGTCGTCATCGTCTAAGAAAACTTCGATGTCGTCCAAGTGCTCCCTCCAGTCGGGGTCGAGCCATTCGCGACCATCGCGCGAGCGTTCCGACTTGTAGTAGGTCTTGTCGTCGTCGAAGTCCTTCTTTTTCTTCTTCGACTTCTTCTCAAAGAAATCATCGTCTTTTTTCTCGCGATTCTCGCGGAAGTCGTCACGTTTGCGGTCGTCGCGGTCGCGGCGTTCCTTGCGCTCTTTCTTCTCGCCGAAGTCTTTCTTTTCGCTGCTCCTCTTACGCTCGGGTTGCTCCTTGGCCACCTCCACCACAATGCCACGCGGGTTATTGTGTGGGTCGGCGAAGCAGTCGAGAATCAGCGGGACGAAGCTCTCTTCAACATCCACGTAGGAATAGTCGCCATAGAGGTCGATGCGGCCAATCGGGATGTTCTTCGAATGGGTGACGTCGTTGATTTTGCCGATGATCTTCTGCGGCAGGATGTGGTCGTTCTTGCCCATGCCAAAATAGAGGCGCTTCATGGTCTCGTCGCGGTGCTCGCGCTCCTTCTTGAGTTCCTTGCGGTCTTTCTTCTCGTCTTTTTCGTTGACGTTGAGGTCGACAGCATCCTTGTAATAGTCCAGGAAACGGTTGAAGTTGAGCGCGACCATGCGGGTGATGAGTTCTTCGCGGCTCATCCAGTCCAGCTTGCGGAACACGACGGGCAGGTAGTCGTCAATCTCCTCGCGGTTGATGTCGACATGCTCGATGCGGTCGATGTGGTTGAAGAGCTGCTTTTCGCAGACTTCCTTACCTGTAGGAATCATGGCCTTCTCGAAGGGGCGGCCTACAATCTTCTCAATCCGCTTGATCTTGCTCTTCT
>DAIOUZ010000152.1:3526-7302 GCA_036759285.1 Candidatus Limiplasma sp.
CACGATTTTCTCGATCTGTTTGACCTTATGTTTCTCGCGGAGGTGCACCAGGCTGATGCAGATGCCTCGTTTGTCGGCGCGACCCGTACGACCGCTACGGTGGACGTAGGTCTCGATGTCGTCGGGCAGGTTGTAGTTGATGATGTGCGTCAGTTCCTTCACGTCGATGCCACGGGCGGCCACGTCGGTAGCCACCAGCAGTTGCAGGCTGCGTTTGCGGAAGTGGTCCATCACATTGTCGCGCATGCCTTGCGAGAGGTCGCCATGCAAGGCGGCGGCGTTGTAACCGTCTTGGATGAGGTTGTCGGCAATCTCTTGGGTTTCCAGTTTGGTGCGGCAGAAGATGATGCCGTAGATGGACGGTGTGTAGTCGATGATGCGCTTCAGCACCGAGTAGCGGTCCTTGGCGGCCATCATGTAGTAGATGTGGTCGACATTGGCGGTGCCGGAGTTGCGTTCACCAACAGCTACTTTCACGGGGTCGGTCATGTACTTGTTGAGGATGGCCTCCACCTCCTTCGGCATGGTAGCCGAGAAAAGCATGGTGTGGCGACCTTCCTTGGGCATGTACTCGAGGATGTCGTCGACCTCCTCTTGGAAGCCCATGTTGAGCATCTCGTCGGCTTCGTCGAGAATCATCGTCTTCACATTGCTGAAGTCGACACGGTTGCGGCGGATCATATCGCGCAGACGGCCGGGTGTGGCTACGATAATCTGCGGTTTCTTGGCTAAGTCTTTGAACTGGAGTTCGATGCTGGCACCGCCGTAGACGGGCACAATCAGGATTTCGGGGATGTACCTGGCATAGTTGCGCAAGTCACGGGTGATTTGCATGCAGAGCTCACGCGTCGGACAAAGTATCAACGCCTGGACGCAACGCTGCTCAGGATCGATTTTGTTCAACAACGGCAAGCCAAATGCAGCAGTCTTACCTGTTCCCGTCTGTGCAAGGCCCACAAAGTCAACATCTTTCTCTAAGAGCACAGGAATCGTCTTTTCCTGTATCGGCATAGGATTCTCGAATCCCAGCTCCTTTATAGCCCTCAGCAGAGCGGGATTCAATCCAAAATCTGTAAATTGTGACATGAAAAATAATTAATGGTTGTAATTTGGGCTGCAAAAGTAGTAATTATTAGTGAATTAGCGCGTAAGAATCTAGGAATTACGCAAAATTGTCGGCTTTTTCAGCTTGTTTTTGTATTTTTGCCCTCGATTATGACTCGTAAAACGGTTTTCATAGCATTTTTCCTTTTGTTGGTGGTCTCGTTCGGCTCCTGTAGGCGACATCATGGCGACGTTCCAGATCTCGCTATCGACAGTCTTTTCGTCGACATGAACCAGAAAATGTTGGCCAAACGTGCCAAGATGGCCGACCGTGTGTTCACTAACCAATACCGTGCGGGAATGAATGCTGTGGTGTTATATGCCGAGCAGGGACAGGTCGTTTACGAGAAGGCTTTTGGCTGGCGCGACCTGAGCAAACGCAACAAGGATCCGCTTCGTGTCGACGATGCCTTCCAGCTTTCATCCGACTCGAAGATGTTCACTGCCGAGGCCATCATGCTTTTGAAGGCCGAAGGCAAATTGGATTATGACGACGACGTGCGGAAATACATCCCTGAATTACCTTATGAAGGCATCACCATACGGATGTTGCTGACGCATCGCTCGGGGTTGCCGCGTTACGATTCCATGGCCGACAAATACTGGCCCAGCCGCAGGAAACCTTTTTCTAACGAGGCGCTGATTGACATGCTAGCTGAGAAGTGGCCCGTGCCTTATGGTGAACCTGGTGCCGGTTATTTCTACAACAACATCAACTATGCGCTGCTGGCTTCGGTGGTGGAACGGGTGAGTGGCGAGCATTTCGAGGACTTCATGCGCGACCATGTCTTCAAGCCCTGCGGCATGGAGCACTCCTATATCTATTCCATGCGCGACGACGCGACCGTGTCGATGTATATGCCCGTCGAGGTGCATGGACATGAGATCAACAAGAATGGTCCCGTGAAGGCGCAAAACGACTACTTGAACGGCGTGATGGGCGACAAGATCATGTTCTCGACTGTGGAGGACCTGTTGAAGTTCAACCACGCTTTGGACTGCAACCTTCTGTTGTCCGACAGCTTGCAGGCTGAGGCCTTTGTGCCCGGCTCGCCCGATTGGAAAAACGGTGAAAACTATGGCTTCGGCTGGCGCATGACCAAGGAACACCCCGGCATGTATTTCCACTACGGCTGGTGGAAAGGCTATCGCAGCGCTGTTGTCCGCGACGTGCGGCACCATCGTTTCCTTGCCGTGCTGGGCAATACCACTTATCTGATTCCCAACGAAGTCATTTGGGACTTTGTATGCGACACTACCGTGATGCTGCCCGAAGCCCAGGTTTGGCAATAACAAAAACAGGCGGAACAAACGTCTTGCTCCGCCATGGTTTTCTTAAGGATTAGTATTGTTATTTCACCACCAGTTTGAACCCTACTCCGTGAACATTTTCGATATCCACTTTAGGTTCGTCCTTGAAGTATTTGCGCAGTTTGGTGATGTAGACGTCCATTGAGCGGGCGTTAAGGTAGGAGTCCTCTTTCCAGATGAGTTGCAGCGCCTTGGAACGCTCAAGGGTGTTGCCCATGTTCTCGCAAAGGAGCAAGAGCAGGTCGGCTTCCTTTGAGGTCAGTTTTATGGTCTCGTTGCCCTTAGTCAGCTCATGACGCGGGGCATCGAAGGTGAAACTGCCAAGATGAAACACCGATGGCTGCGCCTGGATTTGAATGTACGAACTCCAACGCTCCCAAACCTTCACGCGGGCCAACAGCTCGTCCATGCTGAAGGGCTTGGTGATATAATCTTCCGCGCCTATTCGGAACCCTTCCAAAATGTCTTCTTGTTCCTTTTTGGCGGTCAGGAAAAGGATAGGCATCATCTTTCTGGTGGATTTGATGCGTTTCGCCAAAGTGAAACCATCCATCACGGGCATCATAACGTCAAAAATACATAGGTCATAGTCCATGGCATCGAAACTTTCCAATGCCTCCTGCCCGTTCGAACATAATGTGGTCAAGTACCCCTTTGAGTCAAGAAAAGCTTTGAGAATCATTCCCAAGTTCTTGTCGTCTTCAGCTAATAAAATTCTGATTTGTGACATAGGTAAAAAATATGAAAATAGAAAACGAAAAAAGTCTCTGATAAAGCGTCTTAAAAAGGTTGATTGTTTAGTCTTAAAAAGTGTTGCAAAGATAAGTGTTTTTACTGAAATACTAACTTAAAAAAACACAAAATATTATGTTCCAAACCAAGTTTTTTTTCCTATCTTCGCAGCATCTTAATATTCAGAAAATATGAAAATCGACCTTACACATGTCCTGCCGTTTTTGGACAAAAAAGTTAAAAACGAATTAGAATCAAGAATACCCGAAATTTACAACACGGTGTATCATAAAACCGGTGCTGGAAACGACTTCCTCGGCTGGGTCAACCTGCCTTCGGAAATCGATGAAAACCTGTTGGCCGATATCGAAAAAACGGCCGCCTTCCTGCGCCAGAAATCGGAAATCTTCGTTGTCATTGGCATCGGAGGCTCCTATCTCGGTGCCCGTGCCGTCATTGAGGCCTTGCAAAACCACTTTGCGCCGCTCACTGGCGAGATGCCGCTCATCGTCTATGCAGGCCACAACATGAGCGAACACCGCATGTTCAGCGACGTGAACCTGTACAAAGACGAGGCTTTCTTTAACGAGAACCAGAAAGGCGCATATTTCACAGAGAACGGCGCCCAC
>DAIOUZ010000152.1:7312-7670 GCA_036759285.1 Candidatus Limiplasma sp.
CCGGTGAGAAGCCGCTCATCGTGTATGCTGGCCATAACATGAGCGAAGACTACCTCCACGACCTGATGGCCATCCTCGACAAGAAGGACTATTCCATGGCGGTCATCTCCAAGTCGGGCACGACGACCGAACCCGCCATTGCCTTCCGCATCTTGAAGCAGCACATCATCAATAAGTATGGTGAGGAGGAAGCCGCCTCGCGCATCGTCGCCATCACCGACAAGGCCCGTGGCGCGTTGAAACAACTGGCCAATGTGAAGGGTTACAAGACCTATATCGTCCCCGACGATGTGGGTGGACGTTTCTCGGTGCTCACCCCCGTGGGTCTGCTGCCGATAGCTATAGCGGGCATCAACAT
>DAIOUZ010000152.1:7686-7944 GCA_036759285.1 Candidatus Limiplasma sp.
GGTGGCAGGAGCCATCGAAATGGAGCAATCGTGCAAGGCCAACCCGACGATCGACAATCCCGTTTCGCAATATGCGGTTGCCCGTCAGGTGCTATATGCCATGGGCAAGACCAACGAGATCATGGTCAACTATGAGCCGCGTCTGGTGTATTTCAGCGAATGGTGGAAGCAGCTCTACGGCGAGAGCCACGGCAAGCAGCACAAAGGCATCTTCCCCGCTTCGGTCACTTTCAGCACCGACCTGCACTCGATGGGACA
>DAIOUZ010000153.1:0-2909 GCA_036759285.1 Candidatus Limiplasma sp.
GTTGTTGTTCATTTGTGCCATTTTCTTCATTTTTTAATTGTTCAACATTAGGCTTGGGCTTCGGCAACGGCTTCGGCTTTCTTGCGTTTCTTCTCGTTGTAGGCAATAGCGTGCTTGTCGAGCTTCACGGTGAGGAAGCGCAAGATGCGCTCATCACGCTTCAGCTCGGTTTCGACATCGGCGATCACAGTACCTTCGGCTTTGTACTCAATGAGTTGGTAAAAGCCCGTGGACTTCTTTTGGATAGGATAGGCAAGCTTGCGCATGCCCCAGTTCTCTTCATGAACGATCTCTGCACCATTTTTGGTCAGCTGATCTTCATACTTCTTTACCGCTTCCTTCATCTGTTCGTCAGACAAAACGGGAGTTAAAATGAAAACGGTTTCGTACTGATTCATAACTGAATTGATTGATTATTAGATAATTAATGTTTAATACTACGATTTTCAAATCGTGGGTGCAAAAGTACAACTTTTTTCTTTATCTACAACACTTTACGCGAAAAATATTTCGCTTAGGCTTTCAACATTTGTTCAAGCATAAACTCCGCCGCATGGCCGTCACCGAAGATCTCGGGGAAGACGGTCGGTGGGTTGTCCTTGAAATGCTGCCAGGCTTCCATGATACGCCTCTCGTCGGCATCGGAGAGGATGGCATTGCCGGTCTCCACGATCTCCACCCATTCGGTTTCAGGCCTCAGGATGATGCCTGGCTTCTTGAAGAAATAGGCTTCTTTCTGCACGCCACCTGAGTCAGTCATCACCAATTGTGCGTGACGCTCCAATGCAATCATCTCCAAAAATGATACAGGTGGTATGAGTTTGATGTTCGAACTATTGAAGATTTGCTTTTGCAGGTCTTCACTGAGGTTGGTTTTTATGAGTTTGGCCGTTCTTGGGTGCAAAGGCAAAACAACTTGACATTCTTTCGAAAGTTGGATGAGGGCTTTGAAAATGGCACTGAGCCTTTCTGGATAGTCGGTGTTGCTGTCGCGGTGGATGGTGGCGAGGATGAAAGGCTTGCCAGCCAGTTCCAGACGTTGCATGATATTGGTCTTTTCCTCGGCGATGTGGGCGAAATACAGGCTGTTGTCGTACATGATGTCACCGCAATGGAACACCTTCGGATTGTCAATGGTATAAGGACCGTCGTTGCTCATAGGGAAGCCTTCGCGTTTGAGGTTCTCCAGACCGGCCTTAGTTGGCGTGAAGAGCAGGGTGGAGCATTGGTCGCACACGATGCGGTTGATTTCCTCGGGCATGCTCTTGTTGAACGAGCGCAGTCCCGCCTCGATATGGACGATGGGCACGTGAATCTTGGCGGCGGCCACGGCACCTGCTAGGGTCGAGTTGGTGTCACCGTAAAGTACAATGAAATCAGGTTGCTCCTTTATTAATAGGGCTTCGATGCCTTCCGTCATGCGGGCAGTCTGCACACCGTGCGAGGCCGAGCCAACGTGAAGGTTGTAGTCGGGACGCGGGATTTGAAGTTCGTCGAAGAAGACCTGTGACATGTTATCGTCGTAGTGTTGCCCCGTGTGGACGATGACTTCCTGTATCTGATCTGCGTAATGGTTCCTGATGGCGCGACTCAACGCAGCAGCCTTGATGATTTGGGGTCTGGCCCCGATGATGGTGACGAGTTTCATGGTGGGTTCAGTGTTTCAAAAGGTCATTTCTCCGTGGTCGCGGAAACTATAATAGCGTTCGTTGCCGATGATGATATGGTCAGTTACTTTGATGTCCAAGAGCTTGCCGCCAGCTATGAGCTTTTTGGTCAACAGTCGGTCGTCCTCGCTGGGCCGTGGGTTGCCCGAAGGGTGATTGTGACCTAATATGATGCAGGTGGCATTGAGGTTCAAGGCGTTTTTGAAGATGATTTTCGGGTCAGCGATGACATGGGTGGTGCCACCGTTGCTGATGCATTCCACCTTCAGGGCGTGGTTGCTTTGGTTGAGGTACATGACCAGAAAATGCTCTTGCCTCAAGTCGTCGATGTAGGGAAGGAAACGCTCAAATGCGTCTTTGGAGTCCTTCACCTCCTCTGGCAATGTGGCTTCTGCAGCGCGACGACGTTTTCCCAATTCAAGTGCGGCCATGATGGTGATGGCCTTAGCCTCGCCGATGCCTCTGTGATGTTTCAAGTCGTCCAGGGTCAGGTTGGAGAGTTCGATGAGGTTGTTTTTGACACTGTCCAAAATGACACGCGACAACTCCACCGCCGAAAGTTCACTGTTGCCCGAACCGATAAGGATGGCGATGAGTTCGGCATTGCTAAGCGCGGCCTTGCCTTTGACAATCATTTTCTCACGCGGGCGGTCGTCGGCAGCCCATTCCTTGATGGATTTTTTCTCGGTCATGGCGGAAATGTTTTGTTTTGGGCGGTAAAGATAAGCAATTTGGGATTACCTCAACCAAAAAAGCCTCTTCCACTGTGTAGAAGAGGCACCAACATGTATGAATAAAACTTCCAATTATGCCAATTTGTTCGTGAACTTCGTCAGCTTCGACTTCAGGTTGGCGGCTTTGTTCTTGTGGATGATACCGCGCTTTGCGACCTTGTCGATGATGGAGTACAGCTTCGGCAGCTGGCTCTCAGCCGTTGACTTGTCGGTTAAAGCCCTGAATTTCTTGACCTCGTTACGCATGTTCTTGGCGTAGTAACGATTGTGCAAGCGTCTTTTCTCTGTCTGACGGATTCTCTTTAATGCATCTTTGTGATTTGCCATATCTCTTATTCCTTATGCTTATATTTTCCTTTTATTTTGGGCTGCAAAATTACAACTTTTTCGTGAAACCCAACCCAAAAAGAATAAATTTTTTCTTATAAATATCTAATAAATTGGTTTTTTTATATTCACCTTTGTCTTTCTTATTTTTACTTCCATCTCCTGTGTGCCCTCCTATGGC
>DAIOUZ010000153.1:2919-7868 GCA_036759285.1 Candidatus Limiplasma sp.
CAGTTAAATGCCATCTTTTCTTCGTTGTCATGGTGGACAATATTGCCTAGCTTTATATTAATAAAGGTGTTCTTTTCGGCCAGACAGTCGCTGAGGACGATAGGGATGTAGTTCTCTCCATAGCCGCGTGCCACATCTTTACTGTCGATACGCTCTATGAGCATTCTTTGTGTCTTGCCTTGCATCATCTCGAAATACTTAGTTTTGTTTTCCAGCGAGATTTGCCGCATGACTTCGCTGCGTTCTGATTTCACCTTTTCGGGCACTTGGTCGGGCATCACAGCCGCCTTGGTGCCAGTGCGCACAGAGTATTTGAAGGTGTGGATGTGGCTGAAGCCGATTTCTCTTGCAAAGTCACAACTCTCCTTGAAGGTTTGTTCAGTCTCTCCCGGAAAACCTACGATGATGTCGGTGGTGAGGTTGAAATCCGGTCGGAAGGCCTTGATGCGTTGGCACATGTCACGGAACTGCGCGACGGTGTAGAAGCGGTGCATTTGTTTCAAAGTGTCGTCGGAGCCGCTTTGAAGGCAGATGTGCATGTGGGGTGCAAGTTTCTCGTGTTGAAACAAGGCGAGGAAACGGTCACTGAATTGGTCGGGTTCAATGGAAGAGACACGCACGCGAAAGTCACCATCGATTTCTAGGATGTTTTCAACCAGTTGTTCGAAGTTGGTGTCTTCGTATTGGTAGCGCCCCATATTGACTCCCGTCAGCACAACTTCCTTGAAACCGTGATCGACGACTTCGCGCACGTTATTGTATATATCTTTGGCAGGACGGCTAGTGGCTCTGCCGCGTACCATAGGAATGATGCAGTAGGAACAGAAGTTGTTGCAGCCATCGTGAATCTTGATGAGGCTGCGAGTGTGGAAGGTGTCGAAAGCAGGATGGTAGCTGAACAGGTCGCGGTCGTAGCCCTCGGGGTCGCTGTGACCGATACGGAAATGTTCATCGATGATGTCAAACAAGGCGGATTTGCGTTCGTTGTCGATGACATAATCTGCAATACCCGATTGCAAAAGTTCTGCTTTTCGGTGGTTGACCATACACCCGGTGACGGCAATCAAAGCTTCAGGATGCTTGCGCCGTATCTGATGGATGGCCTGACGGCATTTTTGGTCGCTCGTGTTCGTGACAGTGCAGGTGTTCACGACAAAGACATCAGCATCTCCATCGTAGTCGGCGATGTCATATCCTGCTGCCTTGAATCGCGATGCCAAAGCATCAGTCTCATATAGGTTGACTCGGCAGCCTAAGGTTTTGAAGGCAATTTTCATACTCATTTCAATATATTCACCTAGCAAAGGTAAGGTTTTTTGACTGATAGCTTTCAATTGTAATAACGATATTACGGGATTCCGTTATTACGAATAAAAACTAAGCGTTCCTTGTTCCATCGCACTCTGGATAGCGTGAACAACTCCAAAATTCATTGCCAGCGTTTTTGCCTTTTTTAGCTATACGTTTTATCATTGGTTTACCGCATTTAGGGCAAAGTGGTGCATTAGCTTGGGTGCCTTGCTCTACTCGATGGGCAAGTCTTTCGGCTGATAAAGCCTCTGTAAAGCCGCCTTCCTCTCTAAAAGATTCAAGTTGGTTTTCAATTTGCTTGCCTAACATCATAATGAGGCGATTGCAAAGAATGAGCAAACAGTTGGCTTCAGTCATTGAATTTTTGGAGCAGAGCCAGGTGTCAAACTTGTGCTTCTGTTTCAGGATGTGAATGCTGCTGAGATGTTGCACATCGTCTTTGTAGGTGGGGCGGTCTAATTGGATGTTGCTGACGCTTTTGTGTTCTTCCGACTTCACCGACCACGGAATTTCTTCGTGCCTCATGAGCCAATTCACATAATCATTGGCCAATTCTGCCAAGCTTGCCCTGGCCACATCGGTGAGGCGCATCTCTGTCTCTTTGGATGTAGAATGGCGAGAGTTGCCTTCTGCAATGTTGGCAGGGACGGAGCGTGCCGCCTGTGTCATTTGATCATACTGCCGCCCACATGGGTCATTAGTGTGGTTGAGGTTGCGGGCACAGAAATCTTGTGTGGCCAGTTGTATCACGTTGGCCAGCACCCATGTATCCAGCCAGTAATATCCGAATCTGTTAATCTGCATCTTGTGAGTTTTTGTTTTGTCTGGCAAAGATAATGCTTTTTCAACAACACTAACCCTCAATTAACTCCCCCTCAATCGACAGTGGCGAAGCCGAAGTCACTTTAACATTCACGATTTGTCCAATAAGTTTCGTGTCTCTCGAAGCAAATCGAATGACAATCTTGCCTTCAGTATGGCCGGTGAGGTAGCCATTCTTGCGGTCGTGGCTCTCCACGAGCATCTTGACGGTCTGCCCGATGAGGCCTTGGTTGTAGATGAGGCTGTGTTTCATCAGTTCCTCGGTGAGGCGATGGTAACGTTGGCGTTTCACTTCCTTGGGCACGTCGTCATCCCATTCCGAGGCTACAGCACCGGGGCGCACGCTGTATTGCGCGATGAACGCCATATTGTACTTGAACTCTTCCATGGCCTTGCGTGTGTTCTCAAACTCTTCTTCGGTCTCGTGGGTGAAGCCCACGATGATGTCGGTGAAGATGGTGGCGGTGGGCAGCTTCTCGCGGATGGTTTGGATGATATGGCGATAACGTTCCATGTTGTGGTGGCGGTTCATGCGTTGCAGCATGTTCTCATCGCCCGACTGGATGGGGATGTGGATCTGCTTGCCGAGGCAGTCGTACTGCGTCATCACCTCGATGACATCGTCTTTCATGTCTCGGGGGTGCGGTGCAGTGAAATATACCCAAAACTCCTTGCCTGAAGCCTTGCCGAACTCGCCTACGCGGCGCAACAGCTCGGCAAAGTCAATCTCTTCGCCTTTCTTGTCGAGGCCATAGGAGTTGACGTTCTGTCCCAACAGGGTGATGCTCTTGTAGCCTTTTTCGACGAGGTCTTTCAGCTCGTCCAGAATCTCTTCCGAGGGTCGCGACACTTCACGGCCTCGGGTGTAAGGCACAGCGCAGTAGGTGCAGAACTTGTTGCAGCCGTTCTGAATCGGGATGAAGGCTTCAAAGTTAGAGGTCTGTGTTGGCGTGATGGCCCAAAACTTGTCCATGTTGGCCGACGGGTTAATCTTGTCGTCCTTGTGGAACAGTGGCACCAATGGTTTGACTACGGGTTGATATTCAATCTCTTCTCCAAAGCGCAACGAGGCTGGCGTGACGATGCCGTATTGGCGAATCATGTCGGGGAAGTTGGGCAGCTCGTTCATGGCGAAGACCAGGTCAAAGAGCTTGAGGAAACGCAGACGGTCGGCGGGCAGGATGCAGCCTGACACGAAGGTGATGACGTTCTGGCGGTTCTTCATGGCGTTCCATTTCTCGATGCGGCCATACACTTTGTCGATGCCTTTCTGGCGCACCGAGCAGGCGATGATACCGAGTATGGTGGCCTCGTCTTCTTTGTCGGTCTCGACGAAGCCCATACCGTTGAGCACCGTGCGCACACGCTCTGTGTCGCTGAGGTTCATCTGGCAGCCTAAGGGGAGGAGATAGTATTTCATATTCGTATCTGTATGGGCGGACCTATGTGTCCGTCCTCATAATTTCATCATTTTTCATTGTAGGGCTGTCATACCGTGGCAGCCGTACATGCTGTATATAAATCAGCCTGCAAAAATACGGTTTTTTATTCAGCCGTATATCAAATGCATGATGTCGCGCAGGATTTCGTTATCCTCGTCAAATGCGGGTGCAGTTTTCGTGCTACATCCTTGCAGGAGTTGCTCTGCCAGTCGGATGGTATCGGGCTCAAGGCAATCGGATGCGATTTGAATGTCGGTGATGATGGTGTTGGCCTCGTCGATATGGAGCGAAATCTCCACACCACCCCAAGGGAATCGGGCTTTCTTAGCGGTCTTGAAATGTTCCCAGCGACCGAAGAGAAAAGCATGGGAGGAGATTTCCTCCTTGATGGCTTGCACCGATTTATTTGTAATTAAGGTGTCGAAGTCCAGCCATTTGGCCTTGCCACCATAAATCTTTTCAAAGGAAGCCAGCAAGGGCTGCTTGATGTTCTCGGAGGTGAGTTCGGGCACGGCTTCGCTGAGGTTGATGACCCGCGATGCCACACTTTTCACCCCGTTTTTTATCAGTTTGGCCTTGTCGACGATGAGGTAACGTTGCATCATCTCTCCATCGGTCTTGATGAGGATGGTGCCATGATGCAGGTCGTTCCGTTGCCCTTTTGCGAAGGCGTTGCCGCTGAATTTGCGACCGTCATAGGTGAGGTCGTTGCGCCCCGAGATTTCGGTTTGCAGACCATAGCTGAGCAAAGCGTCTTGGATGACAGAGAGCTGTTTGCGAACATCGTACAGCGATTTGTCGGCGACAAAAGAGAAATTGATGTTGCCCAAATCATGGTAGACCGCACCGCCGCCCGTGCCGCGACGCATGAGATGTCCGCCCTCGTCGAGGAGCAACTTGACATTACACTCCGAATAGGGGTTTTGGTTATAGCCAATGACGACGGTCTGCTGGTTTTTCCAAAGGTACATGGTGACTGTGTCTTCCTCTTGGTTGTCCGTAAGGTATTGCTCAACGGCGCGGTTGAGGAAAGGATCGTATTGGTTGCTGACGACGACTTGCAGTTTGTTCATAGCGCTGATAGTTGACAATAAAAAAGCCCGCCAAATAGCGGGCTTTGCGTGGTAGTCTCTCCGGGATTTGAACCCGAGTTACCAGGATGAAAACCTGACGTCCTGACCAGACTAGACGAAGAGACCACTTCGGGTGTCGTTTTTTGACGCTGCAAAATTACATAAAAAAATCATACCCGCAACAAAACACGGAAAATTTTTTATTCGAAGGTCAGCGACAACTGCAACTGACGGCTGTTCAGCCTTTTCATTGGTGCTTGATACAGGTATTCCTGATACACGGCATCTTCCCTCAATAGGT
>DAIOUZ010000154.1:0-7801 GCA_036759285.1 Candidatus Limiplasma sp.
CGATCATACGGGCGTCGGTGCAGCCGATGTTGGCGGTCTGCTCGATGGGCACCGTCGTGCCATAGTATTCAACCATAACGCCGTTCAGCATGGCCGGACTGGCTTTTCCTGCCCTGATGCCCTGAAATTCATGCTCCAAGTGCTTGATGGTGTTGTCCATGCTTTCAGTGGCTTCGTCTAATACAAATTGAGAATCTTCAGTCATAGTTTTCAAAATTTGAAGGCAAAAATAGGCTTTTTTTCGTTTCGGAAGAGGTTCAGCGTCATTTTTTTTTGTCTTTCACCATTCAAGGCTGAAGACCAACGAGACATTTGAGATGTTGTCTTGCCTGTCTTCGTAGTAACTGGGGTACATAGTCATAAAATTCGAGTGATAATGTGTGACGGTGACATTATGGTAATAAGAGTATGTCGCCATCAGGTTGAAGGCGATGCAACTTCTGGTGGGGAAACGCACGCCAACACCTATGTTGCCATAAGGTCCCCAGTTCTTCGGGGCATAATAGGCACCGGCTCGAGCTCTTATTACAGGACTTGCCTTTTTAGTGGGCAAAAAAACATAGCGGGCCGATCCGTAAATTGGTATGAGCCTGTGAGAGCTGAAGAGGCCTACACCATAACCGATGCCAAGGCCGGCGAAAACCTTGTCATTGAATTGATAGCCGTGCGTTGTCGAAATCGAGTAAAGGTAGCCGTCAACACTATACTGATTCCAAACGCCGCCGAGTCCTGTTTCAAGGAAACCTTTGTATCCGCTCGGTGCGCGGAACGACTTTTCATTGTTGTCTTGTGCAAATGTTGTAAGGGTCAATAATAAGATGGCAAAAGCCAAAACTGTCTTTTTCATAACTACAGAATTTGTTGGTTACGAAAAGAAAACCTTGCAATAATTATACCAAAAACGGTTTTTCCCTAGTTCAGCGGCTCATACAACCCCGTCAAAACAGGACTCTTTCGTGTGAAATAATAGCTCATCTTGTTCAGAATCATCTGGTTGTGGCCTTGGTTCCAAAGGTAAGTCTTGATGGACTTGCCTTTAGGGTGGAGTTCGTCATTGAAGTTGATAGCATCGACGACGACTTGATCACCAGCTGCAAACTGTCCTTCTTCAGCAATGGAGCTGTGCCAGAAGAGGAGAGAATCGGTTTCGGAATCATGTATCTCTATGACAACCACGCAATTGTGAATGCTGTCAGCCGAGGCCACTTGCGCCACGATGCCTAACGCCTCCACGTCCTCAGGAAGTGAATCGCAGCAAAGGGTATAGGACGGTCCCCACTCTTGCCCATAGTATGGATAAGGTTCCTTGGAGAGCGTGGTGAGCAGGTCTTGGGCACTTTCGGCAGGGGCTTTGCTGAGGGTCAGGTAGCGCGAGGTGAACCAGTCTTTCTTCTCGATGAGGTAAGGATAGTTGGCTACAGCGGTGACTTCCCAAATCGGGCTGATGTAGTCGGTCCAGCCAAAGCCAAGCATCGGAGTTTCCTTGTTCTCACCGAGCCATCGGTGGAAGTCATTCAAAGTGCTATAGCGATTGAAAACGATGCGCTTGTCGACATCGGTCTTGGCTTGGTAAAACTCGGCGGCTTCACCAATTTCGGTGCGGGTTGCAAAATGAATCTTGTCGCCAAATTGTTCCTTGTCCTGCTTCATCTCGGCGGCAATCTGGTCAAAACCTTGGTGATACATCAGGTCGAAGTGGCGGCGTTCCATAATCAAAGAAGTGGTGCCGACAAAAAGGAGGACAGCCACGACCAATGCGGTTTGCCAATGCGACAAAGTGCGGGTGCCGAACATGGAAAAGGCCACGATGATGACGAAGGGATAGCTGAAAATCAATGTGCTGTGTTGGATGATGGGGTCGCGTTTCAAGGAATAGATGAAAGCGATGGCGAAAATGATGACGAACCATGCGAGTCCCGCCCAACGCAAAGGCTGGCGATATCGGGTGCGTTTGCCCAGGATGAGCGGTAAAAGGATGATGATACCCACGGAAAACATGAACAACTGCGAGTAGTTCATCGTGTATTGGAGGAAGTCGGTGAGGAAAGTGGATTTGGGCGCTCCCAACCAGCCACCGATGCTGCCACTCACGAAAAGCTGCTGATAGAAAATGGGTAGGGTGGGGGCAAACAAAACCACGGCTGCTATTCCGCTGAGCCAGTAGGCTTTGCGACGTTCTTTGGGGAGGAAGAGCAAACCTGTCAGGAAGATCAATCCTGCCTGCGCGATGGAAAAGTACTGAATCAAAGAACAGGCCCAGGCCGAAAGCGCGAAGCCAATGTAATCTCTTGTCTTTGTTTTCGTCTCGAAAACGATCTTATACCAAAAATAGGCCATCAGCAGGACAAAGAACAGTCCCGCTGAATAAGGCCGTGCCAGTTGACTATAGAATATCGTGAACTGGCTAACGGCAAAGAAAGCTGCCGAAAACAATCCCACTTTGCGGTTGAACCACTGACATCCAATTAAATAAATTAGGTATACAGAACCGATACCCATCAGCACGAAGGGCAACTTGACCCAGAACTCGTTCCAGCCGAAGAGTCTCACCCAACCCCAAAGGAACAACTGCACCCCGATGGGATGGCTGTCGGGCATCACGCCCTGCTGGATGAAGTCGTGGAAATTGTCGAAACGAGTGCGCAGCAAGGCACTAAACTCGTCGTGCATGAAAGGTATCTGGCCGAGTTTCCACAAACGCAAAACAGCCGCTACAAGCATAATGACCGCCAAGAGGATGTAGTCCATCCTCTTGTTCGGTACATTGCTGGTTTTCCGTAAATGTAGTTTTCTCGTCTTCATCTTATTCGTCGCTTTGCGTTATTGCGAGGAGGAACGACGAAGCAATCTAGGGGATAAGCTCTTTTTCTGGACTGCTTCGTTCCTCGCAGTGACGCGAAGCGTATCCGATGTTAGTTTTACTTTGTGACCAGCGTGCCGATATTCTCGCCTCTCAGCACCTTCATCAAATTGCCGCGCGTATTCATGTCGAAGACATACATCGGCATGTCGTTTTCCTTGCACATGGTGAAGGCGGTCATGTCCATCACCTTCAGGTTACGTTGGTAAGCCTCGTCGTAGGTGATGTGCTCGAACTTGGTGGCTGTCGGGTCTTTCTCGGGGTCGGCAGTGTAGATGCCGTCCACGCGGGTGCCTTTCAGGATGATGTCGGCCTTGATTTCCACGGCGCGCAGGGCTGAGCCCGTGTCGGTGGTGAAGAAGGGGTTGCCTGTACCGGCACCCATCACCACAATGTGACCTTCCTCAAGCAGACGGATGGCCTTGGCACTGCTCATCGTGTCGGCGATGCGGTCGATGTAAAGGCCTGCCAGCAACGTGGCTTTCTGTCCCTTGCCTTGGAGGGTCGATTGCATGGCCATCGAGTTGATGACGGTGGCGAGCATGCCCATATAGTCGCCTTGGATGCGGTCCATGCCTTTCGAGGCACCTTGCAGACCGCGGTAAATGTTGCCGCCACCGATGACGATGCCGATTTGCACACCAGCCTTTGCGGCTTCAATGATTTCATCGGCATACTCGTTCAAGCGTTGCGGGTCGATGCCGTATTGCTGGCTGCCCATCAGGGCCTCGCCACTGAGTTTCAGTAACACTCTGTTGTATTTCATAATAATAAGTTTTGCTTTAAGAGTTTTTATTTGAGTTAATTAGGTTTTCAATAATGGAAATCATTTCTTTGGCTTGAGGTATCATAGGCATGACTTCCTCTTTTGTGGTCTCGAAAAGGCAGGTGTAATCGCTTTTTTCGCGCATGTTTTCCAAACGAGCAAGAAGCCGACCGTATTTTTCATCAACAAGGTTTTCTTTCACGAAATGTTTGTTGAAAAGCACCGAAACACCTTGATGTGACCCTGCATGAAGTCCGTTCATAATCAACAAGGCTGTAACGGCATGGAAAACCGCATAATACACTCGGTTAGCCAAGGTGTCCCATAACGCTGCGTTTTCAAGTATAGTAAACTGGTCTATTAGTTTGTGCGCTTTTTCAATTTCAAATTCTACCAATAGTTTTCTTTCTTCGTCGTTAAGGCTCATACTAGAACTATTTTATCTTGTTCGACATTATGGTAAAAAACGGAGTATGACATTTCATCCCATTTGCCCATCGTATATAAGTGGGCTGAAATAGTCGTGTTTAGATCGTAACCTAATTCGATGAAAGGATAGGAGTAGTTATCGAAATCAGAAAACTCTTCCTTCTCTTTGTCCAACAGAATAAGCAAATCCCAATCGGAATCGGGACGAAAGTCTCCACGGGCGCGAGATCCATAGAGATACAAATGCCCACCAACGGGGATGATTTCCTCGCCTAGCGATTGGATACGGCTTAAAACGTTGCTGTCAGACATTGTGAAAATGGTTTTTTAATGCTGCAAAGATAAAGAATTATGCGGAAATAGACTTTTTTTCTTTATTTGTGTTAGGTTTAATACTTGAAAATCCTCACAGTTTTCCCCTCACTTGACTTGATGAAATAAGCGCCTTTTGCCATTGACGAGACATCAATGCGGTTGCTTCCTGCATGGATTTGTATTGTCATGAGGCACTGTCCAGTCATGTTGTACAAGTTAATCATGCTTGGGACGTCGCTTTCAACGGTAAGCACCGAACTGAAACAGGTCGGATAGACGCGAAGACTGGTGCCCTCTGATTCGTTTAAGCCTTCTGTAGTCTCCACAACCACAGGCCCAACTTGCACCGACTCGCCTTCAGTGTAGGCTGCCGAAATGGTGTAACGATGGATGCCTGAAGGCAAATCGTAGTCGCTGTATTGCAATTCCGTTACGGTGGCTATCAGGGCATCGTCGCGATAGAGTCTGTAGGCATTCGGTTCACCTTCGATGGGGAGGCCCCAGCTGAGCTTGACATTATCGTTGCCAAACACTTCGGCAGCGAACTCAGTTGGCGGATAGAGGATGGTGACTTCGGCATATTTCATGCAGGAGGCAAGGCCCTGTAAACCGTCATCGGAATAGGCCACATAGAGGGATCCATCGCTGGCGATAATGAACGGGTCGTCAATTGGCCCTTCCGAGATGAGGCTTGGCCCGACATAACTCCATTCTCCATCGTATTGCAGCACGCTCAGATAGTTTGATTGCCCTTCGTTGGTGAAGGCCACCGTAAACTTGCCGTCATTGAAACAAACGTTGAGTTCCGATATGGCACCATCGGCGAGGTCGTCGCCAAGGCTCTCAAAGTCGTTGCCGTTGAAACGAGCCGCTCTGAGCTGATAGGAAGGATAGGCACAATAGGCAAGGTAAGGCATGTCGTTGTCGTCGAGCACAAGGCTTTGGTAGAAATAAATGTTGTCGATGCCACTGCCCACAGCAACCCATTCGCCATCAACGAATTTCCTGACTTTTAGGAGGTTGCTGGCCATATAGTCGGCGTATGCAATGAAAGGCGTGTTGTTGCTGTCGAAGGCCAATTCCTGATGGCAGGCATATTCGTCGTTTGGTGCATAGATGCCCGTACCGTTGAGCGGTGTCCAGTTGCCGTTTTCCAGTTTGAAGATGACTCCCTTGTAGTTTTGCGACACATCGCGGGCTACGAGGTAAGGAATGTCGTTGTTGTCGAGAACGATATGTGTTTCCACGCTACTGAATGCACTGCCTAAGGAAGTCCATTGGCTGCCATCCCATTTAAAGGCGTATCCTGCATCAGATGGGTCGGAGTAGGCCACATAGACGTCGCCGTTGGAAGCCACATCCATGCCGCCGGCCGAAACTGAGCAGGAAGTGTTGATATTTCCCATTTGTTCCCAAGTGTCAGTGCCTGGGGCGTTTTTGTATAGTACAGGTGTGCTGCTTTGGTTTCCAAAGACATATAGGTTGCCGTCGGTATCCTTCTTTATGCTAAACACTTGGAAGGGGTTTTGCGAGAAGCCGCGTTGACCGACATATTCCCAACTGCCACTTAGGGGCTCATCGACAATGATGGTGAACTCCTGGATGGTACTATGGAGGCATTCCGATAATTCCAAGCGTACTTCATAGCTCCCTGGTTGGTCAGGAATACCATAAAGGCATGCTGATTCTCCGTCGTATTGCTCTAATGCCAGCCAACTCGGGGCTTGTAAAAGAGTGATGTTGACATAGTCAGCGGGGTCGGGGTCGTGGAAATACACATTATATAGATAATTCAGGTTGGCGTATGCCTCGGTTTTTGGCGTTGAGGTGAACAAGGGCGCGGCAGTCTCGTCGCCATTGAGATAGGAACTCTTCACGGCATTTTCCACGGTGCCGTCGGGTGCGATAAGCAGACCTATTACACTGACATAGTTGTAATCCCAGTTTTCATCCAAGGTGCAAGTAAACTCATAATTGGTCGACTGTGAAGCTTGTAAAGAAGAAGGGAAGGAGCCGGGAACGCCGTTATAGTCGCAGAGCAGTTGTCGTCCCACATGGTCGTATGCAATGCGCTCGGCAGGAATGGGGTTGGGCAAATTCTCGTAGCCACCCATTGGGCCTTGGCTGCCACCGCTGTAGGAGTTGGTTTGGTTGTAGGAGGGCGCTGGCCCTGTCACGCCGTCTTCGATGAGAATGGCCGCGAAACGGTAGTCGCCACTCATGTCTTCCAAGGCCATGGCTCCGACGTCGGCTGTCAGTTGTCGGGTTTCAGGGGCATATTCGCATTGGATTGTCATGTAGACTTTTGACGGTGTTTGGCTTTCTTGCTCAACATGGGCAAACCAAGTCTGTGTGTCTTGTCCTAAATAGCGACGACCGATGTTTGCCGAAGGTGCGCCAAGCAAACCGGAAGCGTTGTAATAGTCGTCATTGGCCATCGGGTCGCTGCAATGGATGGCAACAAATATGACGTTGTCGTGAGTGCCGCAAAGCGAGTCACCGTAGTAGATGCCTCTCGGGCACCATTGGCACCAAGTGCCGGTCAGCTCTTCAACGAGGACGTGTTTTTGTGCAAAGCCAAAACTGATGCTGAGCGTCAGCATTAGGGTAAAGAGTAGTCTTTTCATAATAATAGTTTGTTATTTACATTCTTCAATTAGTTGTTCAATTAAGGGTTTCATCGGAGGAATGTCATTTCAGCATATGTTCCAACCGTTCTTTGTCCCTAATTCTCTCTCTCATAAATCAGGATTTTATCGCGGTTGGCGGTTTCTTCGGCAAAGGGAAGCAAGCAGCCTTCTTCGACAAGGTCGACGCGGCGATGGATGAGTTTTTCTAAGACTCCCATCATGTGGGAAATGGTGAGCAATGAAATCCTTGCGTTTTCATCGTATCTAACGAGTATGTCAACATCGCTTTCAGAGGTCTCTTCACCTCTCGAAAACGATCCAAACAACCATGCTTTCAAAACGGGTTGTGTCTTGAAGTATTGCGCTATCAATTCACTCATTGCTTGTGTACTCATGGCTTTGATACTTGTTTTACGTGGGCAAAAATAACTTTTTTTCTTGAAATAGCTTTCATGTTTTGCTTTTTGAAAGAAAAAAGCCTGTCCGATTATCGAACAGGCTTGTAACTTTTGACGCACAAAACAATTATTCAGCAGCCTCCAAACGTCCGTGGCAGTTCTTGTATTTCTTGCCGCTGCCGCAGGGGCATGGGTCGTTGCGGCCCACCTTCTTCTCCACGTGGATGGGCTGGGTGACTTGCCGTTGCTGCGTGTCGCTGTGCGACTGCGCCAGTAAGTCTTGACGCTGCTCGCGAATCTTCGACTTGTCGATGCCTTGCGGACCACGCGACTCACGAACGGTGTTCGGGTCTTGCGTCGGGATGTCGGCACGCATCAAGAAGGAGATGACGTCTTCGTTGAT
>DAIOUZ010000155.1:0-7799 GCA_036759285.1 Candidatus Limiplasma sp.
GATGATAGGCTCGGCGAAGCGTTGGTGTTCCTTCATGCCGCCAGGGATCTGCACGCCGCAGATGGTGTGCTGCCCGCTCTTGTAAGTGCGCCACGAGCTGCCGGTGAGGTAACCACGGATAATCATCTCGATGGGGAAGGGCTTGCACAGGCGGCCCACGGTGACCATTGGGTCGGGGGTGGCGAGCTTCCAGTTGGGGACGATGTCGGCGGTGGCATCGAGGAACATGGCGGCTATCTGGTTGAGTACCTGTCCTTTATAAGGAATGCCTTTAGGCAAAATGACATCGAAAGCTGAGATGCGGTCGGTGGCGACCATCACCATATATTCGTCGTTGATGAAATAACAGTCGCGGACCTTGCCGTGATAAACCTTGGTCTGGCCAGGAAATTGATAATCTGTTCTGGTTAATGCGTTCATATTTAATTGATGGATTTGTTTGTTGTCTTTTGTTTTGGGCTTTTCCCGTAGGGAAAACCGTTCGGTAAAAAAGGTTGTTGTGTATCTATTACATCCCATGGGGATGTGCCATTATGTTATTCAATAGGTTTAAAAATGTATCGTTTATCATATTCAATTCCGAATTTTTCCAAGAAATCAATGTATTCTTCTGTAAAGGTTCTTTTTCTATGATGTTCTTCTTGGGTTTCAATATAATTGCATACACGGGGAATTTGGCTTTTGCTGTATGAAAAGGCTCCAAATCCCTCCTGCCATGAGAATTTTCCCTTGATAAAATGATTGGAATTAATCCAAGCAGAGGAATCGCGTTTTACCTCCTGCATGAGATGAGACAACGATTCAGTTGGACGAAATCCAAACAAGATATGCACATGGTCGCCAACACCTCCTATGGCAAGCACTTTATGACCATTGTTTTGTATAATTGAAACAATGTATTGGTAAAGCCTATCTCTCCAGCTTTTATCGATTAAGCAAAGCCTATTTTGAACTGCAAAAACAGTTTGTATGTGTATCTGTGTATATGTGTTTGGCATCTTTTCTTCTTATTATGGTACATCCCTACGGGATGCAGGTGCTAGTTATGTTGTTTTTTACCGAACGAACATCCCTACGGGATGAGTTATCTAAATGAAAAAGCTCCATTTCCAACAGGAATACCTGTTCATAATGATTCATTTTGCTCTTCTTCTTTTTCCTTGTGGTGCCGTTTATAGGCATTAATGATATCGGTTACGAGCTTATGTCGCACCACATCCTTGTCATCCAAATAAATGAATTCAATGCCACGCACGTCCTTCAAAACCTCCATTGCCTGCGGCAGGCCTGAGGGGGTCTTGGGCGGTAGGTCGATTTGGGTGATGTCGCCGGTTACGATGAATTTGGCCGAGCGTCCCATACGGGTGAGGAACATCTTCAGTTGGCTTCGCGTGGCGTTCTGCGCTTCATCCAAGATGACGAAGGCATGGTCCAAGGTGCGGCCGCGCATGAAAGCCAAAGGCGCAATCTCGATGGTGCGGTCTTCGAGGTAACCCTCTAGTTTTGTGCTGGGTATCATGTCGCGCAGAGCGTCATAAAGCGGCTGCAGATAGGGGTCGAGCTTGTCTTTTAGGTCGCCTGGGAGGAAACCAAGATGTTCGTCAGCCTCGACAGCGGGACGAGTCAAAATGATTCTTCTTACCTGCTTGGCTTTCAGTGCTCTGACAGCCAAAGCTACAGCGGTATAGGTCTTTCCCGTACCTGCAGGACCAATGGCGAAGATTAAATCTTTCTGTTCCGAGGCTGTCACCATGCGTTTTTGGTTGGCGGTGATGGCCTTGACGGGCACGCCACTGCGACCGAAGACCAACACATCGTTCTCCGACATCTTCTGTTGCAACTCGCTGTCGGTGCTGGCCATCATTACGTCCTCCACAGTCTGGGCGGTGAGTTTGCCGAAACGTTCTAGTTGCACCATTAAGGTCTCGTACCGGTTAGTGAAATACTCAATCTCCTCGTCATCGCCAATCACCTTCACAAAGTCACCACGCGCAATGATTTTCAACTTGGGGAACATGCTCTTCACTAACTCCAAATACTTGTCGTTAGGGCCGTGAAGTTCCTTAGGATCAACATTTTCGATTTGTAGAATCTGCTCTGCCATACCTGATTATTTGGTCGCAAAGATAGTCTATTTTTGGGAAGCTTGCCGCGTTTGTCGAAGCAAAGAGAAAAAATGTGGAAAAAATGAAATTTCGTATGTCAGAATTAACATAAATGATATACCTTTGCAAAATCTCTTATAGATTGTAAGTTGGCGATGGCAATTATCACATTAACAAGCGATTGGGGTACTAAAGATTATTATGCTGCAGCGGTAAAGGGCACTATTTTGTCCATGCTCCCGAGTGCTACTATCGTTGATGTTACCCACGAAATCGAGCCTTTTAACGTTTCGCAGGCAGGTTTCACGCTGAAAAATTGCTATCGTTGTTTCCCTCCTGGGACGATTCACATCATTGCGGTCGACACGATTGAGTCGATGGAATGCCCGCATGTGGTGGTGAAAGCCGAGGGACAATATTTCATCTCTACCGACAACGGCATCTTCAGCCATATCCTTGAGGGGAAGTATGACGAGGCGGTCTGTATCGACGTGATGCAAGACTCCGATTTCTTTACGTTTGCCACGCGCGACCGTTTCGCCAAAGTAGCCGTGATGATTGCCAACGGTGAGCCGCTTTCCAGCATCGGTGAGCCACGTCTGAAACTGAATCCGGGTGGTGCTTTCTGCGCTGTGGCCCGTGATAATACCATCGAAGGTGTGGTGATGCACATCGACTCCTATGACAATTTGATTACCAACATTTCCAAGGAATTGTTTGAGCAAGAACGCCGTGGCCGCAATTTCACCATCATGGTGAAAGGTGACCTCTACACGGTTGACGAGATTTCGGACAGCTATCTGGATGTCGACGTGGTGGACTTGGTGGCCATTTTCGGCACCCATGGTTACCTCGAACTCGCCTTGAACAAAGCCAAGTTGGCCTCGCTTTGCGGCATTGAGCCTTCCTCAACCATCAAAGTGGTGTTTTATGATGGTGAAGCTGCACCTGCACCAGGCTCATTGTTCTGATTTCCAGACTTTTTTCACGACAACAAGCTGAAATACTTTCCAGAATATCAGCCCGATGAGTATGCCCAAAAGGGCTCCGCAAAGGATGTCGCCAGGGTAGTGGAACCCTAAATAAATGCGGCTGTAACTTGAAATGAATGCCCAAAAATAGAGCATGATACCCATCCAATTGCGGTCCTTGCGCAAGGCAGGGGTCAAAAAGGCCGCAACGGCAAAGGTGTTGGCAGCATGGGAAGAAACGAAACCATATCGTCCACCCGCCATGCCTTTGGGAAGATAGATTAAGTATTGTAAATCAGCATTGTAGCAAGGTCTTAGACGTTGAAACAAGGGCTTGCAGACATGGGCCGAGAGTTGGTCGGAGCAGAGCACTACAATCCCGACGGCCAAAAAGATCCACCAGCAGCGCTTGCCGTATTGTTTTACCGTCCAGTATATTAATAATAGGTATAATGGTACCCAGACCCACATCTGCGTGACGGCAATCATCACTTTGTCCAGCCAACTGGTATGAAGGCCGTTGAGGAAAAGGAAAAATTCGGTGTCGATGTTGGAGAGGGCTTCCATAAGTTACAGAATTACCAATCCTCCCCTTCTTCGCCCTTATTCAGTGTCAGCCAAATGAGGTCTTTTAATTCAGTAATGCCTTGGTTGGCGACGGAGCTGATGAAAACATGCGGCACTTTTTTAGGCAGGTGCTTTTTGATTTCCTTGATGGCATCGTCATCCACGAGGTCGCACTTGGTGATGGCAAGGATGCGGTCTTTGTCCATCAGCTCGGGGTTGTATTTCTTCAGTTCATTGAGGAGGATATCATATTCCGCCTTTACATTTTCGGTGTTGGCGGACACCATAAACAACAAGGTGGAGTTTCTTTCGATATGACGCAAGAATCTGATTCCCAGACCTTTGCCTTCCGCAGCGCCTTCGATGATACCAGGGATGTCGGCCATGACAAAACTGCGATGACCGCGATAGCTGACGATGCCAAGGTTGGGTACCAAGGTAGTGAAAGGATAGTCAGCAATCTCAGGCTTGGCCGCTGAAACAACGGAGAGTAGGGTGGATTTGCCCGCATTCGGGAAGCCGACCAGACCGACATCAGCCAAAAGCTTCAGTTCCAAGGTGATCCATTCTTCTTGGTTGGGTTCGCCAGGTTGGGCAAACTTGGGTGCTTGAAGGGTAGCCGTCTTGAAGAAAGCATTGCCTTTACCGCCACGACCGCCTTTGAGCAGAACGACTTCTTGCTTGTCTTTGGTGATTTCACCCATCATGCTGTGGTCTTCGGCGCGATAGGCTACGGTTCCCAAAGGGACATCAATGTAAATGTCGTCACCAGCTGCACCTGTGAGTTGGTTCTTTCCACCAGGCACGCCATCGCCAGCAAACAAGTGCTTCGTATAACGCAGATGAAGCAAGGTCCACAACTGGGCATTGCCACGCAGGATGACATCACCGCCGCGACCGCCATCGCCGCCGTCGGGGCCGCCTTTCGGGATGTATTTTTCACGGCGGAAATGCAATGATCCCGCCCCGCCTTTGCCCGAGCGGCAGAATATCTTGACGTAATCAACAAAATTCGAGGTCATAATGATTTTGTTATGGTTCGGCCCTTCGACAGGCTCAGGGACCTTCGCTTTGCAGGTCGTTGAACTTGTCAAAATGCCGTCTCGTTTTAATTAAAACTCATCGATGTATTCGATGCCTTCGTCATTGTCGTAACGATTGCAGTCAAAGTTCAAATCAACACCGGGAGCGTATGGCTTCGGGAAGTCGCCTTGACTGATATTCAAGCTTTTATCGTTGTAGACTTTCTTCATATACATGGCCCAGATGGGTAGTGCCGTATGCGAGCCTTGTCCCAATTTGGTCGAACGGAAGTGTACGCTGCGGTCTTCAGCACCCACCCAAACGCCTGTGGTCAGGTCGGGAGTGATGCCCATGAAATAGCCGTCGCTATTCTTTTGTGTAGTTCCGGTCTTACCTGCAATGGGGTTGTTAAAGCCATAGTAGGAGCGCAGGCGGATACCTGTGCCGCTTTGCACCACACCTTTCATCAACTCGACCATCTTGTAAGCAGTGAGTTCGCTCATGGCCTCAGATTCTTCAGGAGTGAAACGTTGGATGACGTTGCCGTTCTTATCCTCGATGCGGGTGATGAACATAGGCTTGATGTAGACGCCTTGGTTGGCGAAAGTACTCATGGCTCCCACCATCTCGATGAGCTTCAAGTCGCAGACACCCAAGCAGATGGCTGGAACTGCATCGATGGGAGACTCCACGCCCATGCGTCGAGCCATGCTAATCACGGCATTAGGACCGAATTGGTTCATCAAATAAGCTGAGATCCAGTTGTTGGACTGAGCTAATGCGTATTTCAAAGTGATTTCTTGACCGACTCCTCCACCTGAATTGCCTGGCGACCAGATTTTTCCGTCTTCCAGTTGTATGTTATATTGGATGTTCGGAATCCTTGTGCATGGTGTGTATTCGCCTTCTTGCATGGCCAAGGAATAAAGGAAAGGCTTAAAAGTGGAACCTACTTGACGTCGGGCTTGAGTGACGTGGTCGTATTTGAAGAAACGATAATCCAGACCTCCGACATAGGCCTTTACGTGACCGGTATGTGACTCAATGGAAATCAAACTGGCTTGTAGGAACCATTTGTAATAACGGATGGAATCCATGGGGGTCATCACCGTGTCGATAGGGCCGTTCCACGAGAAGACCTTCATCGGCACTGGGCGGTTGAACTCAGCTTTGATGGAGTCCATGCACATGCCTGCGTTTTTCAGTGAACGGTAACGATCGGAGCGTTTCATGGAAGTCTCCAAGATATGGTCGATTTCATCCGCAGTCAAATTGGAAAAAGGAGCGTTCTTTTGGCCTTTCCAGTGGTCGTAGAACATCGGTTGCAGCTCTTTGCCCATAAACTCCTTTACCGCCTCTTCGGCATAGTGTTGCATCCTTGAGTCGATGGTGGTGTAGATTTTTAAACCATCGCGGTAGATGTTGTAAGGCTGGCCGTTGGCACGGGTGGTGTTCTTGGCCCATTCGTTGAGTTGGCCTCTTAGGAACTCACGGAAATAGGTGGCTTGGCCGGTGTTGTGATCCATGACGTTGAAATGCGACATATCGATGGGAATCAACGAAATGGAGTCGCATTCGGCTTGGGTGATATATCCGTTTTCGGCCATTTTGCTGAGGACGAGATTGCGTCGAATCATCGAAGATTCAGGGTTGCGGACCGGGCTGAAGCGGGTGGGCGCATTGACCACACCAGCCATCAAGGCGCATTCCTCAATGTTCATGTCTTTGGGTGCCTTGTCAAAGAAAGTCTTGGCTGCTGAGCGGATGCCGAACGCGTTGTGTCCGTAGGCCACAGTGTTCAAATACATGGCGATAATCTCTTCCTTCGAATAATTGTGTTCCAACTTGGTGGCCGTTATCCATTCTTGGAACTTACGCAGGACCAGTTGGGGTGTGCTCAGGTTTTCACCACGGGGGAAAAGGTTCTTTGCCAGCTGTTGGGTGATGGTACTGCCACCACCTTTCTTTCTGCCTGTCAAAACACCGAAGGCCACACGGAAAAGGGCTTTCTCGTCAATGCCTGAGTGGTCGGTAAAACGTTCATCCTCAATACTGATGAGGGCTTCGGGCATATAATGCGACAGTTCGGAATAGCGCACGTTTGAGCGGTTTTCCACATAATAAGAGCCCAATATTTTGCCATCGCAAGAGATGATTTCTGTGGCGAGGTTGGTCCGTGGATTCTCCAGTTCTTCAAAACTTGGCATGGTTCCGAAAATACCGGTGGCAACAAAGATGAAGAACAAAACGACAAGGATCAAAAGCGAACCAAAGATAATCCAGAGGTTCCTAATGGCATTCGATGTCGTATGGACAGCCTTTGTTTTTTTCTTCTTATTATCGGTCATATATTATTGTTTTTCAATGAATAATCCAATGTCGGAGATGCCTTTAAGCACAGGCTCGCGCATGGCTTGCTCGATTTCAAAATGGTAGGTACCCATCAAAGGGAAGCGCAGGTTTTCGTTCAAAGGAACGGACAAGTCGCGCATGCTGCCACTGCTTTTACCTATCCAACGACCTTCGGGTGTGGCCAGAGTGCATTCAATCGTATCGTGGGTGACGTTGCCGTTGGGCATGCGGGTGTGGAGGAACACAAAGAGGTTGCTGTAACGGTAGTTTTCAAGGTGCCTGAGTCCGATACCGAAAACGTAACCATTGATAGTGTCGTTGATGTCGGCATCAAAGACGATTCTGTTTTCTTGATGCCATTCGGCTTCGGGAATCACCGTCCGCTGGTTGAATGAGTCACTAGTACAGGCAGAAAAAGCCAATGCCAAAATAATAATCAGAGAAACAATGCTGAATGCTGAATTGTGAACGATGAATGCTGAATTATTGATGCTGAATAGGGGCAAAGCCTTGTGTCGCTTCGCATCATTCCGCATTCTGCATTCCACATTCCGCATTATCTTTTTCATATTCATAGGTTTCATAATTAATCGCTCATTTTCTTGAGTTCGGCTTCGCCATAGCCTTCGTTCGTGTTGGTTTGGGCTTCCTTAGTAACGGCGTAATCCTCCAATTTATTGGGTTTTTGTCCTTTCTTGTTCAAGGCAATGATTTCTTTCACCTTGTCGACGGGAATCGCCATGATGTTGCCTTTGTCGTTGGTGTAGGAATACCACATGAT
>DAIOUZ010000156.1:0-7620 GCA_036759285.1 Candidatus Limiplasma sp.
AGAGTACCGGATTGTGGTTCCGTGGGTCGTGGGTTCGAATCCCACATTCCACCCTGAGACGAAGAGGTTCGAGAGAGCCTCTTTTTTTATTTTCCTGCCTTCTGTGCTAGTCATTCTAAGCTCGACCTTCTATAGATTCCAATCGCACCTTCCCCTGCAAGGAATGACATAGAAGGTCAAGCTGGCAGGAATCTATGCATGGAAGGCAGGAAAATAACTTGAACCATGCTTGAAATGCGGAAAAATGTGTAATTTTGCGCCTCAATTAAAGCGACATGGCAAGGATAATGGCTATCGATTTGGGCAGAAGACGCAGTGGCATCGCCGTCACCGACCCTTTGCAGATCATCGCAAACGGGCTGACGACGGTGGAGTCGCACAAACTTGTCGATTTCGTGCTTGATTACGTGAAGCGCGAGGAAGTGGAGCAAATCGTCATCGGCGAGCCCAAGGACATGAAGAACAATCCTTCCGACTGCTCGAAGTATATTGAGCCCATCGTCAATCGCCTGAAAAAAGCGCTGCCCGACATGAACATTGTTCGTTTCGACGAACGTTTCACCTCCGTGATGGCGCATCAGACCATGATAGATGCTGGCCTCAGCAAATCGCGCCGTCAGGACAAGGAATTGGTCGACACCATTGCCGCCACCATCATCCTTCAATCCTACATGGAATCCATAAAACATTGAATAACTGATAACTGACAACTAAAATGATATTACCCATCGTAGCATACGGTCACCCGGTATTGAAAGTCGTTGCGGCTCCCATCGCTCCCGATTATCCCGACCTTGATGAATTAATGGCGAATATGTGGGAGACGTTGGCACATTCCGAAGGTGTTGGTTTGGCTGCACCTCAGGTGAACAAATCCATCCGCCTTTTCATTGTTGACGGCAATCCGTTCTACCCCGATTATCCGGATGCCAAGGACTTCAAACAGGCGTTCATCAATCCCGAACTTGTTGAGACTTTTGGCGAAATGGTGCCTTTCAAGGAAGGCTGCCTCAGCTTGCCGAATATCTATGAAGAGGTGATGCGCCCCGATAAGATTCGTATCAAATACCTTGACGAACAATTTCAGGAGCACGAGGAGGTTTTTGAAGGCATTCGTGCTCGCATTATCCAGCATGAATACGACCATCTTCAAGGCCATGTCCATGTCGACCGCATCGCACCTTTGCGCAAAACCTTGTTGCAAGGTAAACTACGTGCCATCGCAGAAGGGAAATGTGATGTGGACTATCGTATGATTTTCCCGCGTAAGAAAAAACATAGATAATTGTAAAATAATTGATTATTAACAATTTAAAATATTGAAATAATGAAAAAGACACTTAATCTGTTATTCGTTGCCGTGTTGGCATTGGGCATGTTTGCCTGTGGCGAAAAGAAATTGACCTATCAGGATATGAAGAAGGCAGAAGCCACGCTGTTTGATGAAGAGGGCTATTTAGACACATTGAACGCTCCTAAAGTTGCAGAAAAGTACCTCAAATTTGTTAAACAGCATCCGAATGACACCTCAGCATCGCTATGGCTTTATCATGCCATGGAACTGAATGTCATGATGAATAATCCCGAGAAGAGCAAGGAATTGTGTGATCGACTGATCAAAGAATATCCAGATTCAGAATGGGCTCCAGTAGGCTTGTACCTTATGGGGGCGGTCTATGATGAACAGTATGATGATTTGGATAAGGCTCGTGAGACATACGAAAGAGTCCTTAGGGATTATCCCGACAGTGACATCATAGAATCCGTTAAAGCTTCAATCAAATATTTGGGATGGACACCAGAAGAGATTTTTGCTGATATTGCCATGTCACAGATTGAAGATGAGTTACCACCTGTCCCTGCTGATACAGTATCTAAATAAAATGTAGAAGTTAAAAATAGAAGCCCGTGAATTCAAAACTCACGGGCTTTTTCATTTATCCTTACCAGCTTTTTAGCATCCAAAAGCTTGCTTAAGATCGTCCACCAGGTAGAGTCTTTCCCAAGCGAAGAACTCCACGTTCTTGTAGATGTGGTCGCCTTCGCGGAAAGTGTTGGCATCTTCGTAGAACACTTCCACCTTGCGGGTCTCGGGCTGGCGACCGAAGTGGCCGTAGGAAGCCGTTTCCTCGAAGATGGGGTTGGTGAGGCCAAAGCGCTTCACGATATAATAGGGTCTCAAGTCAACCAACTCTTTCACCTTGAGGGCGATTTCGGCATCGCTCATCTTGACGTGCGAGGTGCCGTCGGTGTTGACATAGAAGCCCACAGGTTCGGCTTTGCCGATGGCGTAGGCAATCTGCACCAAAGCCTGGTCGCACACCCCAGCAGCCACGAGGTTCTTGGCGATGAAACGTGCAGCATAGGCAGCCGAGCGGTCGACCTTCGAGCTGTCCTTACCAGAGAAGGCACCGCCGCCATGGGCACCGCGACCGCCATAGGTGTCGACGATGATCTTGCGTCCGGTCAGGCCGGTGTCGCCGTGGGGACCGCCAATGACGAACTTGCCCGTGGGGTTCACGTAGAGTTTCATGTCGTCGCCAAAGAGTTTCTTCAGGCGGGCAGGCAACTGCTTCTTTACCCTCGGGATAAGGATGTTGCGCACGTCGGCCTCAATCTTCTTTTGCATGGTCTCCTCGTCGGCAAACTCGTCGTGCTGTGTGCTGATGACGATAGTGTCGATGCGTAGGGGGTTCCAGCCTTCGCCGTATTCCACCGTCACTTGCGACTTGGCATCGGGACGGAGGTAGGTCATCTTCTTGCCCTCGCGGCGGATGGCAGCAAGCTCTTGCAACAAGAGGTGCGAGAGGTCGATGGTGAGGGGCATATAGTTTTCGGTCTCTTTGCAGGCGAAGCCGAACATCATGCCTTGGTCGCCGGCGCCCTGGTTTTCGTCAGCCTGACGTTTGACCCCTTGGAAGATGTCGTTCGATTGGCCATGCAGGGCCGACAAAACGCCGCACGACTGCGCATCGAACTGGTACTCCGACTTGTTGTAGCCGATTTTTTCGATGACACGGCGTGCCACGTCGGGAACTTCGACATAGGCATTGGTGCGGATTTCGCCTGCCACTACGACGAGGCCAGTGGTAACTAAAGTTTCGCAAGCCACCTTTGAGGTGGGATCATAACGAAGAATCGCGTCCAATACGGCATCCGAAATCTGATCGGCTACCTTGTCGGGATGACCCTCGGAGACGGATTCTGAAGTAAAATAATAACCCATAACAAATTGTTTATTAGTTGTTTAATAAGTAATTTGTGGGAAGTTGTTGACTGAAAGGGTCCTTCGACAGGCTTAGGAACCCAAGGAAAAAGCATTGTTTTAGCATTTTTTCTTGTGGTTGCAATCAATTCAAATCTTTCCACGTTTGCGGCTGCAAAGGTACGAAATAGTTTTGAATACAAGGATGAGGAATGAAAAAAACGTGTCCAAAAACCGACGACAGGCGACCCGAAGGCCGCCTGTCATACTGGTTTTCTTCCGTGATGGCTAAGCAAGAAGCTGGCTTCCTTTTATGACATTATCTGCCCACCCTCATCTTTTTGCTTATCTCAAGGTTTGTTCAATATAGTTGTAGAAAATGGATTCGTTCTCCTTGACGTATGAGATCAGGTAACCTTGTTCGTTGTAGGTGCAGGTAAAGCCGTCTTCCATCACGTTGTGCTTCGACAGGCGTCGTGCCACCATCCCGCCTTCACCGTCAAAGATGGCATTGCCCAAGGGGAAGCCTGTGTAGACAGAAGGTTTGTCGTCGTATAAGAATTGGTAGATATGGGTTCCGGCCACTTCTTCAGGCTCAAGGACGTCTTCCACAACCGCTACGGCATCGCCGTCCTGCCAAGTCAAGGTCCAGCTGGTCTTTTTTCCCAAGCTGTTGTAGGACATGAACTTTTCCACCATGCCGTCGGCGGTATAGGCTGTGATTTCGCCCCACGATATCGTGTCGCTCTCACTGAGGTTGTAGAACGATTTCATCAAACCGTCTTCGTAAGTGTAGAGGTAAGTCCATCTGCCCTGTTCCTCGTCCACTCTCACGAGCAGACCGTTTTTGTAGGTCATGTTGTTTTTGTAGGTTTGGCTGAGGGGGCCGATAGCAATGGTGTCACATTCACCTGTCAAGACACCATTCTCCCAAGAAAAATAGGCGCGCGACACTGTTGAGAGTGTACCCACGGTTTTATTCAAGGTGAGTGATGCGAGGCGCGTCACGGTTTGTGGCTCCGGTTCGGGTTCGGGCGTCACGGGGTCTTTCTTGCAAGAAGCGATGTTCAAGCTCAGGCCGCAGATGAGGATGGCGGCTGTCATCCATTTGAAAGTAGTTTCATTGTGTTGATTTGTTTATTGTTTGATGATTTAAAGATTTTCAGCCGTAAACATGTCTGATTTTGAGGGCGCAAAATCACGAAAAAAAACTGAAACTCAGCTAAGTTTTTTTTTGGATTCTGAGGACACGGAAAAGGAGGGGTCGTCCCTTTGGGATTTGGTGGCAAGCAGCCATGTCATCCCTGCGCTGGCTTGAGCGCTGGCTGGGATCTATGGCTGCGGCGTGTGTCGCATGGGTTCCGCTGTGCTTCACCGCCTGCTTATTGTCCTGCGCCCCTATGGGGCTTCACCTGCCGGGGCTTCACCTGCCGGGGTGCTGCCTGCCGGGGTGCTACCTGCCGGGGTGCTACCTGCCGGGGTGCTACCCGACGCTGCGCTGGGCTTGCATCGAGTTGTGGTGGGGTCGTCCCTTCGGGACTTGGTGGCAGCAGCCATGTCATCCCTGCGCTGGCTTGTGCGATGGCTGGGATCTATGGCTGCGGCGTTCTTTTTTTGAGGGCGCAGAAGTACAAAGAAACTGTATATACCGACATGGAGGGGAGAATATCTACTATTATTCTCTTGTCACCCAGTTTTCAGTTTGGACACCAGGCATGGAATCGAAATGATTGAGGTTATCTGTGACGGCAATGAGACCATAGTGGCGGGCAGTGGCACCGATAAGTATGTCGAAATCCTCAACAGTGAGTCCCTGTGAAGTAAGTGCGTGGCGTATATCAGCGTAGTCGTCAAGTGTGTCGCTGATGGGTAATATGGTGATGTCGCGTTGAAGCTCTCGCACTTCACGTAAATGGCGATCAACGCTCTTGCTGTGAACGGCACCGTAAAGCAGTTCAGCGATGGTGACTTCACTGATGCAGAGGTCGTCAAGGCTAACTTGGTTCATGCGTTCCGGCACTCCGTGGCGGTGCTTGAAGTACTCGATGCAGGTATTGGTATCGATGATGTACTTTGCCATGATGGAGTCTCTTTATTCGTCGAACGAAGGAATGATGCGGTTGCCGCGGCGCCCCTCGCGTCCTTCACGGATGATGGCTTCCATATCGTCATCGCCGTTGTCATCGGCCCAGCAACCTGCCAAATTGCGAAAGCCGCGCTCGCGATCTTCGTCATCAGTCACGGAGCGTGAACGCATGCTGTCTATGAGCATCGATATCAACTCAAGTTTCAGCTTGTCGTCCATGTTTTTCACCAAACTCCAATAGAGCATTATTGGGGGTATGGTGTCGCTTGTTCTAGCGGCTGTTGCGTCCATTTCCTTGTGTGTTACGGATTTCTGGCTGCAAAGATACGACAAGTTTCAAGAAGCCGCAAGTGTTTCCCGAAAAATTCCGTTTGGCATAGGGGTTTTCTCGCTGTTGAGATTCCCCTTCGGGGAATGGAGTTTTTGTTTTTAATTACCAGCGGCGGTTTCAATTGGTTGCCTATTTGTAATATTTCCTACCGCCGCTTTGAACTTTTGTTCTCCACTCCATTCCCCGTAGGGGAATCTCAACTATTTCACCACAATCTTTTGCCTTTTCTCGTGGTGGTTGTTTTCTGTTTTCCATTTCGGGTCTTCGAATCCCCCCTGCCCCCCTATTCTTATGATATGGCAATGGGTTTAATTGAGAATTTTTCAACATAGTTGTGAACAATTTCGGGAGAATATGGTTGATCCGTCCTGATGACGGCGAACATGGTCAGAACGAGTTTGGATCTGATGGCATTGAGTATGGACATTGGGTTCTTGCCTTCATCGACCTTTCTCTGGTAGTAATCGGAGAAGTGGTTCGGGTTGCTTCGTCTCGCCACGGTCAAAGCACACAGGTGAAGCATGGCTTTCAGGCTCTTGTCAGCCCTCTGCGAGACCCTGTTTTTGGAACGGATGCTCGTTCCCGACCTGTATTCGAAAGGGGCTGTTCCGGCATAACAGCAGAACTGCCTGCCGTTCTCGAAGAGCGTGAAGCCTTTCGTGGCGGCAATCATCCTCATCGCCGTATGCCTGCCTATGCCAGGAATAGTTTCAAGCAATGCGGCCTGATGTCCCATTGTCTCGTTCTCCCTCATCAGCCGCTCAAGCTCCTGCTCAATCTCGGAGATGAGCTTGTCGTATTGACGTATGAGTTTCCTCAACCGCTTTGCCTTGGCTTTGTACACGGCTGGGTCGGTGTAGTCCTTTTGGTCTTGGAGTTGCCCTTTAAGTTTCGCCCTTTCGACCACATAGTCCGCCCTTTCCGCCAGCAGGCTCTCCAAGGCCGCAACTTCTTGGGTCGGC
Source organism: Candidatus Limiplasma sp. (assembly GCA_036759285.1). Classification (GTDB taxonomy): domain Bacteria; phylum Bacteroidota; class Bacteroidia; order Bacteroidales; family F082; genus Limimorpha. The sequence goes on from DAIOUZ010000156.1 coordinate 6,585, forward strand.
ACACTATAGTAGCGTGCGTCTTGACGGTTCTTGTAACCGTATTCGGCTATCCGTCGCGAGTCCTCCTTGTCGCTCTTTCCACGCTCCTTGCGCGCCTCGCACTTGATGTTGTAGCCGTTTTCAAGCCACAAGTCAACATGCTTGTTCTGGCAGGCGATGGCCAGCGGGTAGATGTAGTGCCCCGTGTGCTCGGCGCACACCATCAGTTCGCACCTGTCAATGAGGTACGAGTCCATCAGTTCCTGAAGTTGGCCTTCTATGGCCGCAATCTCATTGTCCACGCGGTGGTACGACACGACCTCTGTCCCGCGCATGAGGCACCAGTCGGTACTTTTTTTGCTGATGTCGATTCCGATTACTGTGTTTTTCATATTTTTGCAACGACCTTATTACCACCGGAAGGAAGGATGCCTTGGGCCGTGCCTGAAAACCTTAACGCGAAAGCGCACATTCTTATCTGGGTTGATGGTCCAAGAAGGGCGGTCGGAACCACAATAGGGGGAAGGACTTCTCTCCATCCAAAGGGATTGGTTGTCCGGCTGCCTCCTTTCTTCCAATGTCTGTTATACGATTCCATTGTATTTTCTTGCACAGCAAAAGTACACCTTTCAAATTCACGCTGCAAATCTAAGGTTAAAAGGGGGAACCTGCCGGACGCTGCCTGCCGGGGTGCTACCTGCCGGGGTGTTGCCCGACGCTGCGCTGGGCTTGCATCGGGTTATGGTGGGGTCGTCCCTTCGGGACTTGGTGGCAGCAGCCATGTCATCCCTGCGCTGGCTTGTGCGATGGCTGGGATCTATGGCTGCGGCGTGTGTCGCAGGGGTTCCGCTGTGCTTCACCGCCTGCTTATTGTCCTGCGCCCCTATGGGGCTTCACCTGCCGGGGCTTCACCTGCCGGGGTGCTGCCTGCCGGGGTGCTACCTGCCGGGGTGCTACCTGCCGGGGTGCTACCCGACGCTGCGCTGGGCTTGCATCGAGTTGTGGTGGGGTCGTCCCTTCGGGACTTGGTGGCAGCAGCCATGTCATCCCTGCGCTG
>DAIOUZ010000157.1:0-7607 GCA_036759285.1 Candidatus Limiplasma sp.
ATTCCTATTACTGCTATGGCTATGGCATGCAATCGGCCAATTTCGGGAATACGACCTACGATTGGGAACACATGCCCGATCGCCTCGGTGGAGCCTCACAAGAGGAAATTGAAGCTGTGGCGACATTAATGTACCACTGCGGCGTGTCCGTCGAAATGCAATTCTCACCCAGCGGTAGCGGCGCCAATTCTTGGGATGTGCCTTATGCCATCAATCATTATTTCTCTTATTCTAACCAAGCCGACCTCAAATCACGTGATGGATACTCACTCTTCAACTGGCAGAACATGCTTAAAGAGCAGTTCGATTTAGGTTGGCCTGTCTACTATTCCGGATTTAGCAACAGTGGTGGCCATGCTTTCGTTTGTGACGGCTACGACGACGACGATCTCTTCCACTTCAACTGGGGCTGGGGCGGCAGCAGCGACGGCTGGTTCGTCATCGACGAAATTGACTATGCCGGATGGGCACAAGCCATTTTCAACTACGTGCCCACCGATGTCTATAACTACATGCCCATGCAACCCGAAAACCTTTCCGTCGAGCCCAGCAACGACTTCGATTATGCAGCCACCATCCACTGGACTAATCCCACACAGAACATTCATTTCGAAAACCTTACCACCATCGACCAAATTGTCGTCACCCGCGACGGCGAAATCATCTACACCGAGGACAACGTGGCTCCTGGTGCCGACATGAGCTTCATGGACCAGTACATGCCTACCATTGTGAAATATAGTGTTTACGCCATTGTCCACAATGCCAAAGGAATTGTTGCAAGCGAAGATAATGTGCAACTTGGCCCGACCTGTAACTGGACGGTCGAGATGAACTCGTCTGATGCCCAAGGCTGGAATGGCTCGACACTGTCATTCATCAACTCGGCAGGCATTGAGATTGCAAATATCTCGTTAGAAACCTCAAGTTCAACACGTACCATCCAATTGCCCTTTGGGTTCGTCAAAGTCTTCTGGAACAAATCCACACAAGCTGTAGACCAGATTTCCTTCAAAGTCAAGGATTCCAGTGGTGAGAGCAGACTTGCTTTCGAAGGCAGCACCAACGACCTCAACAATGGCCTGTTTTTCATCATCAACAACATTTGCAACAGTGTCCGTGAAAACCCCGCCCGACCCGAAAACCTGGTTGCCTCAGTTTCCGGAAACGACGTTTTGCTGACTTGGGAATCTCCCAACCAAACCGTAATCAACTATCAGATTTACCGTGACAACCTGCTATATGCCGTCACAACGAATACCAGTTTCACCGACAGCAACAGCGCGGACATCTTCCATAGCTATTACGTTGCAACCGTCACTGAATTTGGAGAATCGACACCTTCAAACACTTGCAACATACAACCTGAGACTTCTTGCCTACCTCCCACCAACATCCGCTACGAAATGATTTCACCCACCAAACCGAAAATCATTTGGGATGCGCCTCAATCCGAAGGTTTGACTGGCTACATGCTGTTCCGCAGAGCCAAAGGTGAAGAATTCAAACGCATCAAGTCGCTGACCAACACCAATTACACCGATAACATCAACGGTCGTGAGGACAACATTTACGAATATGCCGTCTGTGCATACTATTCCGCTGACGATTGCCTATCAGAATACGCATTTTCCAAAGACCATCCCGAGCTGAACTTCGTGGAAGTGGACAAGACCATCATCCCGATACACCTCGATTTCATCATCCATGAAGGCAATGTCATTCTGCAATGGCAGGAAGCCACGATGGCTGAAAGATACAACATCTATTGCGACGGTCAACTTATTGGGCACAGTTCGGGAACTGACTTCATCGACTATTCGGCCAATCCCTCCCAAACCTATCATTACACCGTGACGGGAAAAACCGCGTTCATTGAATCAAGTCCTTCCAATGAAGTCTATATCGATTGGACGACAAGTACAAATGAAAACGTTGAATATCAGAATATTAACATCTATCCCAATCCCACTGAAAGCCAAGTCACCATTGAAGCCCAAAGACTTAGCCAGGTCAGGGTCTTCAACGTGATGGGGCAGGAAGTGAAAGTGCTGAAAACCAACGAAAATTCCATCACCATCGACCTTTCGACACAACCCAAAGGCTGCTATTTCATCGAGACCACGACCGAACAGGGATGTTCAACAAGGAAGATCGTAAAATTATAAGTATAACAAAACCAATTTGATATGAATAGATTTTTGAAATTGGCAGCCTTTGCGCTGCTGTTGGGCACGGGTTCAACGCTTTTTGCCCAAGACAAAGAAGAGAAAGACCCCGTCTATCAGATTACCGAAACCGTCAACGTGAAACACACGCCCGTCGACAACCAAGGCAGCTCCGGCACCTGCTGGTGCTTTGCCGGTATTGGCTTCGTCGAGGCGGAAATCATGCGCATCTATGGCAAAGAGTTCAACCTCTCGGAGATGTTTGTCGTCCGCAATGCCTGGACAGAGAAAGTGGCGAAATTCGTCCGTATGCACGGCAACAACACCCTCAGCCAAGGCGGTGAGGTCTGCGACGTGCTTTACATGATCGACAAATACGGCATGATGCCTGAAGCCGACTATAGCGGCAAGGTCATCGGCGAAGAACGCCACATGCATGCTGAAATGAACGAAGTCGTTTCCTCAGTGGCCCGCGCTATCATCAAGAACGGCAACAAGAAAATCTCTCCCGCAGGCCCCAAAGCGGTGCAAGGTGTTTTGGATGCCTATCTCGGCGAAACGCCGGAAGAGTTTACAGTGGATGGCAAGAAATACACGCCCAAGTCGTTTGCGGAGAAATATCGTATCGATCCCGCCAACTATGTTGAAATCTGCTCCTTCACCAGCGAGGAATACAACAAGCCCTGCATGGTCGAAATCCCCGACAACTGGACATGGACTCCTGCCTACAACATGCCGCTCGACAAACTGATGGAAGCCGTCGACTATGCGCTGGAACACGGCTACACCCTCGGCTGGGCACAAGATGTCAGCAACAAAGGCTTCTCGGGAAAGACAGGTATAGGTATCGTCCCCGAAGACCCTGAAAACGAAAAGCTTTGGGAAGAAATCGTACCAGAAAAGAAGGTAACCGATGAAGACCATCAGAGAGCCTATGACAATTGGGATGCAGGCGATGATCACAGCATGCTTGTCGTTGGTATCGCCAAGGACCAAAACGGCAACAAATACTATAAGATCAAAAATTCGTGGGGCGACAGAGGTCCTTACAAAGGCTATTGGTACTGCTCCGAACAATACCTGCGCCAATACACCATCTTCTTCACCCTGCACAAAGACGCCCTTTCAAAGGCTATGAAGAAAGATTTGGGGCTTTGATTAAAAATTTCATACTTTTGCAGCCATAAATTGGCCCTTCGACGGGCTCAGGAACCTTCCAAATACGGAAAGTTAAGGTGCCTGAGCCTGTCGAAGGCCCGACCCCTAAAATAAGACAACATTTAAACAATTGACTACGTCGAATTATCATTTCAACAATCAACAAATAACAACATTATGAAATTCAAACACATCCTTACCGCAGCCGCTTTGATGCTCAGCATCAGCGCCATTGCACAACCCCCAATGCCCAAACCAGAAGACAAAAAAGAAGGTGAAGGCTTCAAGTTCACCACGATTAAGGAACTTCCTGTTACTTCAGTTAAAGACCAGAACCAAGCTGGTACATGCTGGTGCTACAGCTCGTTGGCTTTCTTCGAGGCCGAACTGCTCCGTATGGGCAAGCCCGAGTACGATTTCTCCGAAATGTACATCGTTTACAAGACCTATTTAGACCGCGCTGAGGCCGCCGTCCGTACCCACGGTGACGTGTCCTTCTCGCAAGGCGGTTCTTTTGGTGATGTGCTGTATGCCATCAGGCATTACGGCCTCGTTCCCGACGAACTGATGCCTGCCGGTGCCATGCACGGTGACTCCCTGTCAAATTTCACCGAGCTCTCCGCTGTCACCGACCCCTATGTAGAAGGTGTCATCAAGAGCCGCAAGATCCAGATGGACAAGGACGGCAACCCGCTTTGGAAGAAAGGTCTGGCTGGCATTTACGATGCCTACCTTGGTGTGCCTCCGACCGAGTTCACCTACAAAGGCAAAAAGTACACACCCATGAGCTTCGCCGAATCCACTGGCCTCAACATGGACGATTACATCAACTTGACTTCGTTCACGCACCATCCTTTCTACGAGCCCTTCGTCATCGAAGTGCAGGACAACTGGCGCTGGGGTCAGGCCTGGAACCTTCCCATCGACGAGTTTATGCAGGTGATGGACAATGCCATTGACAAAGGTTACCCGATTGCTTGGGGTTCCGACGTCAGCGAGCAAGGTTGGCTCCGTGGCCCGATGGCCGGTGTGGCTGTCCTCCCCGACCTCGAAGCCAAAGGCCGCGACCTCCAAGGCAGCGACATGGCTCACTGGCTGGGCATGAGTGCCGCCGACCGTAAAAAGGAAGCCATGAACCAACCCACTCCTCAAAAATGGGTCACCCAAAAGGAACGTCAAATCGCTTACGACAACTACGAGACTGGCGATGACCATGGCATGTTGATTTACGGTACCGCCAAGGACCAGATCGGCAACGAGTACTTCATCGTGAAGAACAGCTGGGGCGATGCTGGCCAATACAAAGGTATTTGGTACGTCAGCAAGGCTTTCGTCCGCTACAAGACCTTGAACATTGTGGTTCACAAGAATGCCCTGCCGAAGGACATTGCCAAGAAGCTTGGTGTCAAGTAAATCATTTGTTCTTAAGAAACGAAAAAAGGGAGAGTTGCTAAACTTTCCCTTTTTTACTATGACTATGGCCTATGACTATGACCACTTCATCCGAGATGTGAAACTCACGCCTTGGGTGAAGTGGTCATAAGCCATAGTCAGAGGCCATAGTCACTTTCTAATCTGCTCGAAACCCTTTCCATAAGCACCCATCACAGTGTTCATCGTCATGAAAGCCTTGGGGTCTTCATCTTTCACAATTCGCAGGATTTGCTGTGATTCGCGCTTGTGGGCCACCACCATCAGGATGGGGCCTTCGTGCTTGGTGTACCAGCCCGTGCCGTTGATCATCGTCACGCCGCGCTGCATCTCGTTGGCAATACGTTCGGCCACCTTGTCGGGCTCGGAAGTAAAGATGAAAGCCTGCACCGACTGTTTGTTGCCTGTCAGCACGAGGTCGATGCAATAACTGCACACACCCATCACTATGAAACCGTAGATGATGGCTTGAATCTTGTCATTCTCAATAACGAAATAAGAGCAGGAGATGATGATGATGTCAATCAGCAGGATGACGCGCCCTTGGGAGATGTTACGGTATTTGCAGATCATCATTGCAACGATGTCGGTGCCACCCGTGCTGCCGCCTTGGGTAAATGCCACGCCAATGGCCAAGCCTGCCAAGCCACCACCGAGGATGGCTGCCAGAATCTTCTCCTCAACAAAGGGTTTCATCGCACCAGCCGCATTAGGATCCGTTTGATACAGCAACATAGGTTCGGTGAGGTAATGCTGCAACAGTGACATAAACAGCGAGGCCACGATGATGGAATACACCGTTTTGATGCCGAAGGAAGGTCCCAATATCTTAAGTGAAATGAGCACCAAAATGGCATTAATGACAAACACGGAGATACCTGTCGAGATGCCCGTAGCATAAAAAATCAAAGTGGCAATACCACTGACGCCGCCGCCCAAAACATGGTTGGGGATGAGGAAGGCCGTCCACCCGAAGGCCATCACAAACAAGGCCAAAGTGATGATGAAGTAACGCTTCACCTCGGCCCAAACGTTTTTCTTGTCTGCTTTCATTTTTAGGTAGTTTTAGACCACAAAAGTAGAGATAATTTAGAATATGAAAAGGGAATTTGTTTATATTTGCGCATTGAATCATAAAAAGAATACCATGAAGAAAGAAGAAATACAAGCGTTGTTTCAAAGCTATGAGGATGCTGTTTGCATGATTGACGATACAGAGTGTTGGAGTGGTAGAGAATTACAGAAGTTGCTGGGTTACAGCCTTTGGCAAAACTTTACAAGAGTTATCAGCAAAGCAAAAGAAGCCTGCCAAAACGTCGGGCAAGAAATCAATGATCATTTTATTGACGTCAATAAGATGATAATTGCTGGGAAAGGTGCTCAGCGTCAAGTAGATGACATCATGCTTACCCGATATGCATGCTACCTTGTGGCTCAAAACGGTGACCCGAGAAAGCCACAGATTGCTTTCGCCCAAACCTATTTTGCCGTGCAAACTCGTCGTGCAGAATTGATAGAACAACGATTATTGGAAGTTGAACGCGTGAAGGCTCGGGCTAAACTGCAAGAAACCGAGCGTAAACTATCTGGAATATTATATGAGCGTGCCATAAATGACCAAACTTTTGCCGTCATTCGTTCCAAAGGTGACCAAGCCCTTTTCCGCTTGAGCACCAACATGATGAAGCATCGTCTTGGAATGCCTCAAACTCGTCCTTTGGCCGACTTCCTTCCAACCATAAGTATCAAAGCCAAAGATTTTGCCGCCGAAATGACGAGTGTCAATGTGCAAGCAAAAGACCTGAAAGGCGAGGCATCAATTACAAAGGAGCATGTCGACAATAATGCCGCAGTCCGTCAAATGCTGATAGAAAGAGGAATTGTACCAGAGAATTTACCGCCCGCAGAGGATGTGAAAAAGGTGGAAAGAAGATTGGAAAGCGAAAAGAAAAAGGCATTGGGGAATAAGAAAAAATAATGAAATAGTATTATGACTTTTCAATTATGGATGAGACAATTTTTATCAAATGGAATGATTTATTAGAAAGGTTTTCAAAGATACATGTTGAAAATCATGATACTACATATTTGGAGTTATGTCAGTATCCGTATAATAGGTTTGAAGAAATATGTAGTCGAATATTGAAGTTCTTTTTTCAACCAGATGCTGAACATTCATTTAAAAATCTATGGTTGAGATCTTTATTTGAAGCCATAAATCAAGTATGCGATGATTACTCTCATGTTTCTACTCACACAGAAGTTACAACTTCGAACACTAATGATGAATCAGATAGAAAGAAAAAAATAGATATTGTAATAGAAACAACCCAATACATCATCGCTATCGAAAATAAAATCGGTGCCGATGTATATAACCCATTACATGCCTATGCCGAGTACCTCAACAACAAATACCCTGATAAGCAAAAAATCAAACTTATACTATCAGCACATGCAATAACAAATGGTCAGGAATTGCATCGGATTAATAAAAACGGATTTACCATTGTATATTACAAACAATTATTCCAAATAGTACAAAAGCATCTTGGAGAATATATAAGGAATTGTAAATCAAAATATTTAGTGTTTATGATGGATTTCATGGATACTGTAAATAACAAAATGAACTTTATGGAAAACAATGAGTTAAATGATTATTTTTTCAATAATACGAATAGAATTGAGCAATTGATTCAACAATATCGGGATTGGCAAAATAGAATATTACAAATTCAAAAATCAGAAATAGCTTCACTAAAAGAAGAGATATCACAAGAAACTGGTGTTAATTGGTTGGTATTTCAAGGTTGGGATTTGTGGATTAGTTTTCTCGATAATACCAAT
>DAIOUZ010000158.1:0-579 GCA_036759285.1 Candidatus Limiplasma sp.
AGTCACCGTATTCGATGGCGGTGGGAATGATATAGACTGGGCTTTTGTCGCCAAATTGCTTGTTGGCATCAACGGCGATGTGGAACAAACCCTTGCCCATGCGCATTAATGAATGTTTGGTACGGTGGGTGCCTTCAGGGAAAAGGTAAAGGTCGACATGGTCGTGGATGACATCAACAGCTTTGTTGAGCGAGTCATCGTTTTGACGTACGGCGGCCACTCCGTTGCGAATGCGGAAGATGGGCAGGATGCGCAGAAAATTCAATATCTTGGCGACGATGGGATTCTTGAAAATGTCGCCACGGGCAATGAATACCTTTTTGATGTTGTCGGCCGACAACAACACCAAAGCGTCCATCAATGTGTTACTGTGGTTGACACCGAAAATTAAAGCACTGTCTTTCGGTATGTTTTTCTTTCCGTGTACCTCAAATCGGCGGTACGACCTGCGGGTATGCCAGTTCACATAAGGCAGTAGGAAAGAGTACCAAAAGTCAGGATCTTGTATTTTTTTTGCCATTTTTATCGCGATAATCAGTCTACAAAATTACGAAATTACCCCCAATCTCAGCCGTTTTT
>DAIOUZ010000158.1:589-3276 GCA_036759285.1 Candidatus Limiplasma sp.
AAAACTCTATGTAATGAAGAAAAAAACACTCGTTATTTTAGGAATCATTGTTTCGTTTTGTGTTATGACCTCGTGCAAAAATGCCAATAATCCAAAAGAAAACGATGGAAGTGACGCTGAAGAACAAGTGGAAACAGTGATAGAGGAACCTCAACAGCCAGAAGACACTTTAACGGTTTTTGAACACCTCCAAAATCGAGATGTGTTGGTTGCGGTGACAAACTGCAGTGACATTAATTATAATATGTACAACAGCCATCCCTCGGGTTTCGAGTACGAGTTGCTAAAAGATTTTTGCGACACCTACGACCTGAAACTTGACATAGTGGTAAACGACAATATGGACTCGTGTTTCAGCCTGCTCGATTCGGGCGAGGTCGATGTGATTGCGACAGGAGAAGTCTTGACTAAAGAGTTGAGAAAAAAGTATTTCCTGACGAATCCGATTTTTTCACAAAAGAGTGTCCTTGTTCAGCGTTTGCCGAAAGGTTGGAGCTCCATGTCGACGGATAATGAGGTTGAAAACCAGATGTTGCGCTCGCCTATCGACTTGGCTGGAAAGACGGTTCATGTCGTGAAAAGCAGCCATGCCTCCAAATTGCTGGAATACCTATCGGAAGGGATTGGCGATACGATCATGGTGGTTGAATGCGACACACTGAATTCCCTAGAATTGATGCGAGCCGTCCATGAAGGTCTGATCAATTACACCGTGGTCGAAGAGTATGTGGCCAAAATGGGTTCGTATAATCTCAGTAGTCTGGATACAAAACTTGCCATCAGCGTTGAACATCCCATTGGCTGGGTAATACAACGTCACGACTCCGACTCCTCTTTGCTGACTGCCATCAACGATTGGATTGCCAATGCTGAGCAAAAGCACTTGAGAAAAGTCATGTTGCGCTATATCAAAAATGGCAAGTATATTTCATCGAGGCGCGAGGAATCGAATAAACGGTTGTCGACATTTGATGGCTCCATAAAAAAAGTAGCCAAGAAAATTGGCTGGGATTGGCGTTTGCTGGCGGCTTTGATTTATCAGGAGTCACGCTTCAAGATGGATTTGGAAAGCGAAAAAGGTGCTTTCGGGCTGATGCAACTGATGCCTTCCGTCATGAACAAATATGGAGTAGGATATGATTCCTCAGCTGAAGAGCAGTTGGAGGCGGGTGGCAAGCTGATCACCTATCTTGATAAGTCGCTGAAAAACAGGGTTGCTGACAGTCTGGAAAGGGTTAAGTTTGTGTTGGCTGCGTATAATGCAGGATTGGGACATGTCTATGATGCGCAACGACTGGCCCAAAAGTATGGGAAATCTCCTGATTTATGGGACGATAATGTGGATTACTATATCTTGAATAAATCGAAATACCTCAACGACACCTGCTGCAAAAGCGGCTATTTGAGAGGGACGCAAACCTATCGTTTTGTGGAGGAGATCATGGAGAGGTATTCACATTACCAGACTTTGTTGGATTAATTTATAAATTGTCATGAGAAGAATTATATGCTCTTTAGTATTGTTAGTCATCTTGCTTTTTGGGGTCAAGATGGTCTCTGCCCAATCTTTCAATAGTGGTATTATTGCTGGTGCGACATTCTGTCAGGTGGATGGCGACCATTATGCAGGTTTCCATCAACTGGGATTCACGGCAGGGGCGTATGTCAACGTGCCCATGGATGACCATTTGTCGGCTCAGATGGAACTGAAATACTCACTTCTCGGTGCGCATTCGTCTGATAAAGAGGTGAATGAGTATTATTATAATCCTTATAGTTTGCGGTTGCATTATGCCGAGATTCCTTTGATGTTGCGTTGCGACTTGGGGATGTTTCGCGTTAGTGGTCGACCTTTGGACTTCATTACGTTGGAGGCAGGGGCCAGCATCGATATCCGTTTAAAGGCCACGGAAGATGTCGATGCTGATTATCAGGTGACTACAAGGCGCTGGAATACCTTCTCCATGACGGGCAATGCAGGCATTCATTTCGCTTTCAATGAGCATTGGGGGTTGGGTGCGCGCTTCATGTATTCTGTTGTGCCGTGCCGTTTCACGGGCAATCCAGGTTGGTTCTATAACCAGTATTACAATAAGGTGGTCCAGTTCTGCTTGACCTACAACATTAACTCTCCCTTGCGATAAAGTTTCATACATTGTCACGAACTGTGTCCCGCAGTTCGACCCCAGATAGAAACTCAATATTCCTTTTCAGCCCTTCGTAACCCGCGCGTTGCACAGCGGAATGCTTGAAAAGTGCCTCAAACTTGGTTTCAGTCAGGTTTTTCCAATCGCTTTCCCGCATGGACAATAGTTCTTCCGAAGGCTGAAACTCAGGCTCCATATTGGGTAGTGCAAAACGGTTGTAAGGACACACATCCTGGCAGATGTCGCAACCGTACATCCAACCGTTAAAGGTCTCTGGGTCAAGACCATCGAGGCTGCCTTTGTGTTCTATGGTCAAATAGGAGATGCATTTGCGGGCATCGATGTGGAAGGGAGCTTCCAAGGCACCTGTGGGACAGGCTTCGAGGCATTTGGTGCAGCGACCACAATGGTTAGTCATGGTTTGACCCGTTTCGGCTAAGTCTATGGGGAGGAACAGGGGTCCAATGAAGAAAAACGAGCCTCCACATTGTCGCCGACTGTGTCCCGCAGTCGGTTCTAAAACATCGTCCTTGTTGTGTT
>DAIOUZ010000158.1:3286-7575 GCA_036759285.1 Candidatus Limiplasma sp.
TGTTGTGTTGACTGCGAGACGCAGTCAACGACAATGGAGGGTGAATCAAACTTGTGTTTTTCCCAATGAACCCCAAGCCGCATCGTACGGCCCAAGCGCGGTCGAGCACGGGAGCCGAATCGACAAACACGCGGACACCATCCAGCTTTCCCGTTTGACTCTCAATGTGTTCCAAAAGTAGTCGTAACTTGCGCTTCAGTACATCGTGGTAGTCGGCACCATAAGCGTATTTGGCGATTTTGAAATGCTCGCCATCGCCAATTTGTTGCTTAGGGAAATAGTTGTAAAGTACGGTAACAATGGATTTTGTGCCTTCTACTAAGAGGCGAGGGTCATAGCGTTTTTCCTTGTTTCGGGTTAGGTAGCTCATCTCGCCCTCGCGATGGCCTTCAAGCCATTGCTCGACATGAGCCGACTCTTCTTCCAAAGGTGTTGCTTTGGCGATGCCACACGCATCGAACCCCAATCGCTCAGACTCCTCTATAATCCACTGTGACTCGCTCTGGGTCATTGCGAACGGAATGAAGCAATTCGGTAATAATAGTTCTTTTGGACCACTTCGCGCCTCGCAGTGACGCAAAGCGGCAGCAAGCAATCCTTCCTTTAATCAGAACGGTGAGAAACTCAAACCCACCGACAGCGGATGAAATACAGGTGCATCATGACCGACCGAAAACACAGGCGAAAACTGATAGGCGGCAAAGGCATTCACCCACTTCCAACCTATGCGCAGAGTGGCCGAATAGGCCAAACGCTCTACGTTGTTGATATAGCAAAGCTTCTCATGGACGGTCGCACCGCTTTCATCCGTAAGCGTAATGGTTTCATCATTGTCATCGGTCAAGGTGCTGACATTGTCGGGACCGACAAATTTGGTCTTCGTGGCAATCATCACTCCGACTTTGAAGCCCACACCGATCTTCACGGCATCCTTGATGCGGAAGCGCAGCTCCAACGGAATCTCGCCGTATGTAGGATTGACTTTATAGCGTTTGAAGCCGTCGACATCGCGGTAGGCTTTGTAGTGGAAGTCCCCGTTCGTGTATGGGTTAAGGATGCGTGTGTAGGAGAAATAGTTGTGTGATGACATGCCCAAGCCGATGGAAACGGTATGCTTGGTGCTTTCGCCCAAGGGGAAGTTATAGGTCAGGGCGAAGCTGGCACCTTGGTTGAAGCCACGGGGATCCCAATTGTTGCTGGGGGCAAGTTGTAAGTCGCTGAACAAGTCGAAACCAAAGGTGATTTTGTTGTCCGTCTTGTTGGCAATAAGTTGGGCAAAGGAAGTCATCGAGACGACCATTGCAATGAGGGTGAAAAGGACTTTCTTCATTTTTATTATTGATTTGTTTATTTCGTGTAATACTGTTGTCGCTTTGCGTCATTGCGAGGAGGAACGACGAAGCAATCTAGGGTAGATGTTTTTCTGGACTGCTTCGTACCTCGCAGTGACGCGAAGCGTGTTATATTTTTAATTCCTCCATGATGGCAGTGCGTTCGTCGAGTAAGCGGTTGATATCTTCGTCAGAAAGGTCGGGTTTACGCAACTGTGCATCGATGGCCGACAATTTGGCTTCTAAGTTTTCCGTGGTTCCAGGAATGTCGGTCAGTTGTTTCTCTTTGTTGACAGGCGGCTCTTGTGGCACAACATTTTGACTTGCCTGCTGTGGGTCACCAGTGAGGTTCTTCAGTTGGCCCATGACCATACCCACCATCTGTTTTGTGAAAGGATCCAATTTATAAATCTCGACCTTCATGTCGTCCTTCAGTTCGTCGAAGTCTTCGAGAAACATCTTCAGTTGTTCCTTTTGTTCCTCGTTGATGCCTGGAATGGCGTCAAGGTTTTGCCCTTCCATCATTTTCTTGAACATGTTCAAGAGGTCGTCGAGTCCGTTATTGAGATTGTTATCGTCCATTTGTTCGTTTGTTTGCTCGTAGGTGCGAACCTACATGTTCGCCCTCCCTATCCAAAATCGTTCCGTTTGCAAATAAACGGAAAAAATACGTACCGATTGCGCCAAATTGGCAAATTTTTGCGAATATTGCAGTTTCTAAAAGACACGACAATGGAATTTAATACGATAAAGGTACAATTAGGCGAGAGTATGGCGTGGGTCAACCTCGACCGCCCCGAGGTGCGTAATGCGCTGAATCCCGAACTGATACGTGAGCTGACCGAGGTCTTTGACTGGCTCAACAGCCGCAATGACATCCGTGTCATCATCCTGAAAGGCAACGGTAAGTCTTTCTGCGCAGGCGCCGATTTGGATTATATGAAAGAGATGGCGAAATACAACCATCTTCAGAATCTGGCCGATGCCCAAAAGCTCTCCAAATTGTTTCAGACAATTTATTTCTGCAATAAGGCGGTCATCGTGGATGTGCATGGCGCCTGCATCGGTGGAGCCAATGGCATCATTGCCGCCGCCGACATCGTGATTGCCGAAAAGAACACTAAATTTGCCTTCTCCGAGGTGCGTTTGGGTATCACACCGGCCACCATCTCGCCATTCGTGGTGAGCAAAATGGGCATCACAGCAGCCAAGGAACTGATGCTGACAGGTCGTCGTTTCACCGCCGACGAGGCCAAGGAATTCCGTTTGGTGAATGTGGTCGTCGAGGAGTCCGAGATGATTGACACGGAACGCCAATACATTGAGCATTTCCTTCAAGCCTCTCCCGATGCCTTGGCCGAATGCAAGAACTTGCTCCGCTTGGTGAGCGGAACCGATGATACATTCAACCCGATTTTTCAGCAGACTTCTCAGCTCATTGCTGCTCAGCGTGTCTCCAAGGCTGGACAAGAGGGCATGAATGCGTTTTTTGAGAAACGGAAACCAGAATGGGCGTGATTTTAATAATACCCCCTTTCGGTTTATTTGAAAAAGATGTATTTTTGCAACGAAAAACATCATACTATGGCAAGCATCACATTGGAATATGACGGCAGAAACATGGCTATTAAAAAAGCCATCGATCTGATTTTGTACTTAGGAGCGAAGGTAAAGGAGCCCAAAAAACGCAACGCTGTTGAAGAAGCTCTTGAGGAAGTGGAACGTGGTGAAATAGTGGAATGCAGTAGCGTTGACGATATGTTCAACAAACTTGAAGCTGCCAGCCAATGAAGTACAAAGTTACTTATCGCAAGAACTTTGAGAAAGACTATGCTCGCTGCAAAAAGCGTGGCTATGATATGAACTTGCTGAAAAATGTCGTGGCACTATTGGCTGAAAATGGCGCACTGCCCGCACAATATAAGCCTCACAAATTTGTAGGGAAACACTATAAAGGCTGTTGGGAGTGCCACATCAAGACGGATTGGCTACTCGTTTGGAAACAAAATGATATGGAACTCATTTTGTTGTTCACCAATACGGGTACTCATGCGGATTTGTTTGGGAAATAATTAAAATTGAAATAATGAAAAAATTTGCAGTAGTATTAGCTGGCTGCGGCCGTAAAGACGGCAGCGAAATCAACGAAGCCATTACCCTTTTGCTCTCCATTGAGCAGCATCATTGTGAATACCAATGCTTTGCGCCCAATCGCCCTCAAACTGAGGTCATCGACCATTTGACAGAGAAGCTGGTCAAAGAGGAACGAAACATTTTGACTGAGGCGGCTCGTTTGGCACGCAGCAAGATTTTGCCCATTGAGGAATACAAGGCTGAGGACTATGACGGCCTCCTCTTTAGTGGCGGCTATGGTGTAGCCAAGAACCTGTGCAACTATGCCTATAAAGGTGCCGACATGGAGGTGCAGCCCGATGTAGCCCGTGTCATCATCGAGACGCGCGAGGCCAACAAGCCCATTGGTGCGATGTGCATCGCTCCTGTAATGCTTGCCAAGCTTTTGCCTGGCGTGTGTGTCACTTTGGGCAGCGAAGGCACACCCGATGCCGACAACATCCGCAAAATGGGAGCCTTCCATGTGCAGACCGAACACGGTGATGTGTGCGCCGACAACGAATTGCTGGTGTTCACTACGCCTGCCTATATGCTTGACGCAACTTTAAAGGATGTCTATGATGGGGCTTACAATCTAATTGAGGCCATCGTTGAGACCTTGGAAGGCAAGCATTAATTCAGCCCAACACGATTTAAATACTACTTCTGCTTGTCCGACGCGAAAATAAAGGTTTTGACTTCGTTGGCGTTCGACTTGTAGATGTAACCTTTTCCAGGTTCGAGGACCTGTAGTTCGCCATACCATACACCATTATAGTATTGCGCGTATTCGTCGTAGGAACTGACCTTGTCGCCGTTCATTGGATTGGCACCTGCAAAGGCCTC
>DAIOUZ010000159.1:0-2481 GCA_036759285.1 Candidatus Limiplasma sp.
TAGCTCAGTTGGTAGAGCAGAGGACTGAAAATCCTCGTGTCACTGGTTCGATTCCCGTCGGTACCACCCCAAAGAAAAAGCCAGCCGCAAAGGTTGGCTTTTTTTGTTTTTCCCATTTCATGTAGGGCTGTCATACCATAGCAGCCGCTTCGTCGTATCCAACATAGTAGCGGCTGCCATGGTTCCTGAGTTTGTCGAAGGACAATGCGACAGCCCTACAAACAGATAAAAAAAGCACCTCATTATGAGGTGCTTTTTTATTCTAACTAATAACTGTTGATTAGTTGAGAGGCTGGCCGTGATTGTAAATCTTACGATAACCAGGCTTCACACCCCAAGTGAATCCCCACTGATCATTACATGGGAAAGCACCATAAGTGAAATCAGACTGATTGAGTTCGATAGGCGCACCATCGTGGACATAAACCGTCAGGTCAAAACCTTGGCTCAGAGCCAAAGGACGGAGCATGAATTGGAAGTACGTACCATCTTGGCCAGAACCAACAGTAACGCCCTTGGTTTCACCATCTTCGTGTTCGAAGACGCAATCCATCATGATTTCGTCACCCAACGTGGCAGCATCAGGCATCCAACCCAAATATTCAAGTTCAGGAGCAAGTACATTCGCGACATACTCAGGAGTATATCCCATATAGTTGTCGAAGAATTGATTCCAAACATAATTCAGGTTATACTCAGCACCTTGAGAATCATCAACAGCAACCTTATGAAGTTTTACAGAAACCTCACCTGTGATGTTGAATCCATTGACTTTCAACTTAACACTATCCACAACAAGAGTTGTGCCCTGATTAGCCTTCAAGTTGAATGCAGCAACACCAAACATGTGGTGCAAAGTAGCAGCGTCGGTAAGTTTTTCCATTCTCACAGCCATAGGCATAGCGTCAGGGTCAACCCATGAATAGTGATGGGTGGAAGTTTCATAGGCATGGAAACGCTGACGGTCAGCAACAACAAAGGTTTGACGGTTTTCGTTCTCCAGGTTGTTTTCGATTTCTTCCGAAGTACCCTTCACCATCCCGATAGGATAGAAAACACGGTATCCCTCAGCCAATTTGGCACCGACAGAGGGACCTCTGAAGCGAGCTCTTTCGACACTGGCACCACCAACCTTTGTGAAAACGCTAGTTCTTGAATCGATAGCATTAGCTTCAGCAGCAAGGTTATAGACTCTGATGAAGTCTTGTTCATGCCAATAGAAGGTACCATAATCATTGATGTAAGCTCTGTCACCAACAGTTTCGATGGTAGGCATGGCAACATTAATTGTCATTTCACCGTTCTCTTGGTTCTTTTTGCAGGAGGTGGACACGAAAGTGAGCATGCCCATCATGCAAATAGCGCAGAAAATTCTTGTAACTTTTTTCATCTTTCTCTTTTTAATTTTAATAATTGACTAATTTTGTTCTACATTTTTACATCGGGCATTAAGCCGTCTTGTCCAGGATAGGATCTCCACCAAGATCATTGATCTCAGAACCAGTCAAAACAGTTGCATTGAGATTCATCTCAATCACTTCAGCCTTAGGGGCTTCATACACATTCATTTTTTTCATTTTTTTTAATTAGATTTTAGTGAAACATTTAGTTGATTAAATTATTTATTTGTGATATCTTCAATTTTTTCCTCCGAATTCACGCTGCAAAAATAATACTTATTTTTCAAATACAACAAAAAAAAGTATTTTTTTAATGGATTTTTTTTCCATAGTGTGAAATTTCATTGTTAACTCTTGAAAAACCGTATAACAGAGCGGTGCGCAACTCGCCCCATGCCACATCGGGAAAAATCCGAAACGTATGCCAGAAATCGAGGAAGATACAGATGACTGTATGGAATTTTCGGAACAGATAATGCTTGGGTTTCTTGTCTTTAAATGTCCTTTTACGTTGGAAATTGCCTTCCTCCATGATGCGGTCATACAGTTTTGAGGCTCTCCGACGTCTCTTTGCATCGTAGAAAGGCATCTCGGTTTCGGGCAAACCCAACTGATGAACGATGAGATAACCAAAAGTTTGCCAAGGTCGCATCAAATGGAGTGCTTCGAGGTCGCGGCACAATTGTTCCGTATCAAGCTGTCCATTGTAAGCATGAAGCACCAAAGCCAAATCACACAATTGACGCCACCCCACACCAGTGGTCAAGAAATGATGCCATGCATGGTAAAAGGTGAAAAATACCATAAACTCTTTGGATGGAATGCGAAGTCTGGCTCCTTCCAACTCCACTTCACGCGAATGGACGAAAAGACCTTGACGCTCAATTTCCATATAGATGGCATTTTCTTCCTCTTTGATGATTTCGGAACTGACACGGTGGATTTCGACCGAATAGTCTCCAAACTCAATATTGAAATGCCGTCCCGAGTCGAGGATGACACCCCAATTGAAGCTTTGAAACTTAGTGTTCGTTCTTATAATTGTCTGAAGCGTTCTGAGATCAATACGATTCGGGAATTA
>DAIOUZ010000159.1:2491-7481 GCA_036759285.1 Candidatus Limiplasma sp.
CCGGCAAGGCACGCAACACGGCACAAGCCTCATGGAACTTCTCGAGACCGACGAAAAGATCGATATCGCCGAACTGGCGCAAGTTGGGATTCGGATAATACTGGGCTAAGCTAAACCCTTTCAACAGCACTGGCTCGATGCCATTGTCGCGCAACATTTTCACTGCTTGCAACAAAGTCTGCTTCAAGCGCATGTGGAAAAACAAGTTGGCACGCATCTGGTTCTTCATCCAGACCAACATCTCGGCATCAGGCTGCTGGTCGGAAGGCATCCTTGACGCAACGTCGCAAAGCAAGGTTAAGGTGGCATGATATTCAGCCAAACGCATGACAGCACGCCAATCGATTGCACCATTAATCCCCACCGGCTTGTCCCAAATGGCCGATTGCAACAATGCAAAATATTGTCTTTCAACGTTTGTCATCGTTCAGCAAATACACCTAATTAATTAATTACCTATTAATATATGCTCATTCTTCCACGACTTCCGCTTTCTTCCACGACTTCAACAAGACGTCAACGTCTTTGGCAGCTGTCTCAGGCGAAACGTTCCAATTGTCAATTAATAGATCCACCAAGGTCTGAGCCTCGAATTCTTTTCCTTCCACTTCCATCCAAAGGAAAGCGGCAGTGGAATTCATTGAAATCATGCGGCTGGCATCAGCCACCTCCAAACCTTCGGCAACCAAAATGTATTCCATGCCTAAGGGGCGGAGGGTATAACCTTTTTTAGTTCTCATATCCTTTAGTTTTTTAGCTATTAATCAAATAGTTTATTCCATTTACGATAGATTCTCAACAAATACTTCCTCACAGGAAGCAAACGGCGCCACAATTTGCCGTTACTTGGCTTGCGACTACGACCCGAGGGAGAAATGATTTGGTCAACGATGCCCAGCACATTGGAAAGGTCACCCTTTTCCGTCATCCCCTTAGGATTACCGTCACCCATCAGTGTCACCTTCGTTCCATCGATGGCAATCACCCGATGCACGATAGGTCGGCCGCCAAAAACCGCCAAAACAATATCCCCCACTTTCACTCCTTCAGGTTTGCGCAACCTCACACTATCCACCCCACCTCGAATAAAAGGCAACATACTGTTGCCATAAATCTGTTTCAGCACAACCGCTTTGCCTTCATCAAGCAGACGCGGCACTTGGGCCAAATTCTGTTCATCAGGCGAAACGAGTCCTTCCATCACTTCGTGACCGTTTGATAGCAAAGGAAAGCCGCATCGGCATTCGGCAGACAATCAAGCTGGAAACATGGCACTTTGCCCACCACCATCGCATTAGTGATGTGCAAGCCGTCCGCCATCTCCTTGATGAACCTATAGCCTGAGAATGAGACATGCACAGAAGCATACGCTTCGGGCAATGTCTGTCGACGTATCTTGTTTGTCTTGGCTTGTTGCAAAGTGACAATAGCTCCCACCGGAACATCAAGGTTACGATAACAAGGCGTCTTTCCACTCCAAGGAGAACCATAAACACGCACTTCCCCTTCCTCTGTGACACGAATCACCGGATTGTCGTCGTTCAGCAGGGAACAGCCGTCAATATTTTTAATCCACAACTGACTATGGGTGCTCTTTCCCGTACCGCTCTTGCCCAAGAAGAGATAGCCTTTGTCGTCTTTCATCGTGACGGAGGCATGCATCAAAAGCGTATTCTTGCGTGCAGTCGATAATGCAAACATCAGCATCATCACCGTATTGAACGAGAACACCATACTGCCCAACAAATAGAACTTCGCCTTCTTGAAAGCCTTGTCTGTAATCAAATAGACCCTAACAGGCGCGTCCATCGTTGGCGCAATTTCCAACAACCATTGTCCGTTCCATTCATATAGCTCGATACGCGGCATATCAGAGCCAATGCAACTTACCGTAATCCGCTTCTTGTCCGTGATGTCGGGCATTGAATCTATCAATTCGGCGTCAAAAACACAATCATCCGTGTCGTCAGACTGAAATGGCTGGTAATTCTCCATAACTCTCCAGCACATGTCATTCTCCGGCATGATAACACCAAACTGATGACCCGCAACCTTAAATACTTTCTTCATCGGACAAAATTTTGTGCAAAAATAGTGATTTTTTCAATTTCTGAGTTATAAAATGGAGAAAAATGACGCATTTGTTGAAATATTCGAAAAACGGAAAGTCAACACTTGGTTTTTCGTACTTTTGCGCAAAATTTCACTTTGTCATGAGTAAAACACTTAAAATACTGCTGGCTCTTTTATCTGGAGGACTACTCACTGCCGCCTGGCCCACTTGGGGCATTGCACCTTTGATTTTCATCGCGTTTGTCCCTTTGTTGTTGATCGAAGACCGTATCGCCCATGGCGAAAAAGGCAAGTTGTTTTGGATTTCGTTCTTGACTTTCCTTGTCTGGAACGTGGCCACCACTTGGTGGATTTGGAATGCCACCCCTGCCGCCACTGCCGCATGGATACTGAACTCGTTGTTTATGGCCATCGTGTTCAACGTGTTTCACCTTACGAAGAAAAAAGTGTGCAACAACCCTTGGGGCAACTTTTTCCTCATCCCCTATTGGATGGCCTTTGAGTTGCTTACTTATGTATGGGCAATCAAATGGCCTTGGCTTAACTTGGGCAACGTTTTTTCCTCCCGCATCGAATGGGTACAATGGTACGAATACACGGGTGTGGCTGGTGGAACGCTTTGGATCTTGGCCGTCAATATATTAGTTACCAACATCATCCTGTTTTTCAAAACGAAAGAGGCCAAGAGACTCTTCATCAGCATCGGAGTCGAGTTGGTGGTGGTACTTTTGCCCATCCTTGGTAGCAACTGGAGGTACAACCATTACGAGGAACAAGGCACCGACACGGAGGTCATCGTCGTGCAGCAGAACTGTGACCCTTGGAACGAACAGTTTGACAGCCAGTTCTATGACCAAGTCATACAAAACAACATTAATCTGTCGTTGCCTTTGGTCACACCCAAAACACGATTCGTGATCAGTAGCGAGTCTGCCATCCAAGAGGGCATCTGGCTGCATGAAACCGACGATGTGAAGGCATTAATCACCCTTCATGACTATATTAAACGATTCCCACAGATGGCTTTCGTTATTGGCGGAACCACATACGAGTTTGTGCCCCGAGGCATGGAAAACGACTTCCCTGCGCGGGATATCGGTGACGGCAAGCATTTTTATTATTGCCATAACTCCGCCTTACTCATCGATACGATTAATATGCAGTACCGCAACAAGTCGCAGCTCACCCCGGGTGTGGAAGCCATCCCTGAATGGATGGGATTCCTGAAGAACTACAGCATCACCATGGGTATTGCGCGCGGCACGTTGAAGACCGATCCCGAATCGAAAGTCATGAAGTTTAGAGAACATAAAGTGGCAGTGCCTATTTGTTATGAGTCAGCTTTTGGCGAATACGTCAGTTCCTTCTGCAAGAAAGGTGCCGACCTGATTTTTGTCATCACCAACGATGGCTGGTGGGGACACACACCAGGTTACCGTCAGCACTTCGCGTTCTCGAAATTGCGTGCCATCGAAAACCGTCGATGCATAGCTCGTTCGGCCAACACAGGTCGTTCGGGGTTCATTAATCAGCGCGGCGACGTGCTGCAGCAGACCCATTATTGGGTGCCCGATGCCATCCGTGAGACCTTGAAAGCCAACACCAAAGTCACTTTCTATGCCCAACACGGAGACTACCTCAGCCGCATCGCGGTCTATCTCACCTTTGTGCAACTTATCACTTGGGGTGCCGTAAGTCTTGTCAAATGGAACAGAGCCGACACCAAACCTGCCAAGAAAACCGCCAAGCGCAAGAAGAAATGAACCAACCGTTTCTTTCCTTAGGTCCCTTTCAAGGCATCACCGACGCGCCCTTCCGCAATGTGTTCAAACGGCATTTTGGCGGTATCGACAAATTCTATACGCCGTTTTTCACTGGCATTCAGAAAGACCACGCCAAGAACCTGCAAGGCGAAGAAATCGACCCGAGCAGCAACGATGTGGAGACCCTCACCCCGCAGATTCTCAGCACTGACGCGGAAGAGATTCTACGCTTCGCTAAGCAATGCAAACAGATGGGCTACAAGGAAATCAATCTCAACATGGGCTGCCCGTTTCCAAGGGTGGCCAACAAGAAACGCGGCTGTGGTCTGCTGCCCTATCCCGACATAGTGGAAGAACTGTTCGAAAGGGTTTTCGAGGAAATCGACATCAAATTCAGCGTGAAGTGCAGGTTAGGGTATTTCAGTGCCGATGAGATTAATGCCATACTGCCGATTTTCAATCGCTTCCCGTTGAGCGAATTAATCATCCATCCGCGCATAGGAAAGCAACTCTATAAAGGCGAGGCCGACGTGGAACAGTTCAAAGCATTAATACCTATGATTAATGCACCTTTGGTCTATAATGGCGACATTGTTTCAGTGGAAAGCTTTGAACGCATACGAGAAATGATTAATGACGACCCTTCGACCCATGGACAGACGTTAGGAACCGATGGCTACAAAACTGTGAATCAATTTATGTTAGGACGGGGACTGCTGGCTAATCCATTTTTGGCAGAGGAAATCAAGGCCCAAAATTGCTTGGTTCCTCGAAATGATGCAATGCACATGTCAGAAGATTGCATGGTTTCGGTCGCAATGACGAAAACACAACGCTTGCACCATTATATTCTTGACCTTTATGAAGACCGGCTGCGTCATGCGGGTGGTAGTTCGAAAGTTTTGGGGCGAATGAAGGAACTATGGTCCTATCTGATGAATAGTTTTGATGACCCACAAAATGTTTGGAGGAAGATTAAGAAAATCAACGCATTGAAAGAATACGAAGAACAAGTTGAGCGGATTTTTGAGGAGCACGAACTCATGCTGTAGAAAACGAAAAAAGCCGCTGAAAAGCGGCTTTTGACTTTGGTACTCCCGCAGGGGGTCGAACCCTGGACACCCTGATTAAGAGTCAGGTGCTCTACCAACTGA
>DAIOUZ010000160.1:0-7455 GCA_036759285.1 Candidatus Limiplasma sp.
ATAATCTCCGAGGCCTCACAAATGATGACTCGGTTACTCATGGCTGTGCGTTTTCAAGGGATTCGACACAAGGGATGAGTATGTGCTCCTCGATGAGGGAATGACGGTTCAGGTCGTCGCTCAGCTCCATGATGTCGTACGAAATCTCAATGCGTTCCTTGGGCAGGATGTCGCCGGGAAGGTATTTGAGCAGAATGTTCATCATATCGTCGAGGGTGTCCTGGATGTTGGTGTGGTTATGCTCGAACTCGTCAATCTTATAGGAATCAGTGCGTTTCCCGTTGAGCAAGGCCTCGATATAAGGGAACACCACCTCTTCTTCATAGTATTTGATATGCCGCATCACCTCTTGTTTATATTCGTCATAGAAATGGCTCAACATCGGGCCGTATTTCTGTCCACAAGCATCGATGATGCGTTGCAGATGTTCCTCAATGTGCGGGAAACACTCGTCGAGATAATAAAGATGCGAAGCTTTCAGATAGGAAAGCAAGTCGCCCATATCGATATGCTGAAGCTCGTGTTTTTCTGGTTTAAAACCGCTGTCGGAGTAGATTTCACAAATCATAAGGAACAGGTCGGTGTTGACATGGTTTATCTGGCACACTTGTTCCACATTGCGGTCGCCGAAGCCCAAACCGATGCCGAAGCGGGGCAACAGTTGCAACAGCCGACGGTCGTCCGTCATCAACTCGGCGAATTTGGTGTCTTTCGAGAATGGGGTTTTCTTTTTGGGCATGATGATTTATTTTGATGGGGCAAAAATAGTAAATCCCCACATTTCCAGCAAATCGCCGAATGTGGGGATTTTTCCTTGCAAAATAACCATTAATGGGTCTATCTGATCACCCGAGTAAACACAGGTGCCTCATCCCCTACCACGGTCACGTAAACCGTCATCTCACCCGCAGGAGGCATATTGGGACGGTCTTCGCGT
The DNA here is from genome assembly GCA_036759285.1 of Candidatus Limiplasma sp. Taxonomy (GTDB): domain Bacteria; phylum Bacteroidota; class Bacteroidia; order Bacteroidales; family F082; genus Limimorpha. The sequence continues at coordinate 938 of DAIOUZ010000160.1, forward strand.
GGGAGGTCAACAGCAGTGAAAACATACTCAACACCGTCAGGGATATTGCGCGAGGCCACGGTCTTGGCTTGGGCATGCATCATCGGATAGTCGCCCACGGCAGCATTGAAAACAGCCGTTTCCTCTTCGCTTACAGGGTGTTGCTCCGAGAATTCATCCAACTTGGTGTATTCTCCCTCAATGAAACCTCCAGCTTTCAGGAACTGGTCGATTTCCTTGGGCATGGCTTCCAGACGGGCGGCACGAACACCGTAGCCAGGCAAGATTTCAGCATTAGGCTCAGCCTCGGCCAAATCCTTCACGCTCGACTCCAGTCCGCCGCTACCGAAGGTGCAGAACGGCACCAGTTTTTTGCCACTAAGGTCCACTTGATTCAAGAAGGTGATGACAGGCGGAGCATAGGTGCCGAACCAAATCGGGTAACCAAGGAAAATCACGTCATATTGGGTAACGTCGGTTTTAAGGGGCTGAATCTCAGGAAAGACACCTTCGTCGAGCTCTTTCTTGCCACGCTCGATGGTCGCCTGGAAGTCGCCATCGTAAAGCTCCACAGGGACAATCTCCTCCAAATCGGCACCAAGCTTCGTGGCAATTTCCTGAGCCACACCTTTGGTGTTGGAGGTTTGAGAGTAATAAAGCACCAGCATCTTAGGTGCAGCTTTTTCTTCTTCCACGTTTTGGGTCGTTTTCTTCGGCCCACAGGAGACGCCGACCAGCGTCACGGTCGCAAGGACCAGCATAAGATTTAATCTTTTCATATCGCTTTGTTTTATGAGTTCCAATAGGTTTTGAGCCTACAAAATTAGGCATTTTTAAAGAATACAGAAAACAAAACCATCATCTTATTTTCAGATTTAACGTTTATTTTATACTTTTGCACCCTAATTAAAAAGAAAATCATGAGTAATTATTTCCCATCCATGCTTCCTGCCGAAGAGCTCGCGCAGTTGAAGTACATCCCTACCCTTCCCGAATTTGTTACCTGGATTGAGCAAAAATGGACCGACCTGCCCTGCCTTTCCGACACGGTGAACACCTATACTTACAAGCAAGTCTGCGACACAGTGGCATGCAAACGCGCCATACTCAACGACTTGGGCCTGCAAAAAGGCGACAAAGTGGCCATTTTGGACAACACCACCGTTGAGGCCGTCGAGATGTTCCTCGCCGTCACCTCAGCTGGATTCGTGGCTATCGTCTTACCATCGCAACTGCCCGCACAAGCCGTTGTGGGCTGCTGCATGAAGTTTGGCGTGAAGGTGTTGGCAGCTGGAAAAGACTTCATGGAAGCCGTCAAAGAAGCACCCTGCAAGGTCATCGCCATCACAGATTGCGCCGATCATACCGCTCCGGTCGCCACGGTCGACAAGAACGAGGCCGCTGCCATTTTCTTCACAGGTGGCACAACAGGCGCACCCAAGGGCGCCGTCCTGCCTCACAGAGCCTTGATGCGTGGTGCACTGAACGGCGTTTACGCTCCTGGTCATCAGTTGGCTTGCCATCGTTACGCCAGCGTGCTGCCCCTCAGCCATGTGTTTGGCCTGATTCGTGGCACCTTGTCGGTGCTGTTTGAAGGTGGCGCATGGTATGCCGCCGCCAACACCAAAGAAACCATCGGCAAGTTCCCGATGATTAAGCCGACCTGCCTTGTAGCCGTTCCCGGCATCTGCGAGATTCTGTTGGGCCTCGTCAAGATGTACGGCAAGCCGTTCCTCGGTGGAAACCTGAAGTTCATCATCTCTGGTGCGGCCAACGTGCCTCCGAAACTCATCGGTGAATTCGACGAACTGGGGATCAGCCTCTTTGCCGGTTATGGCATGACCGAAGGCGCCAACCTCACCACAGGCAATATCGACGTCAAGGAGAAACCCACATCGGTCGGAAAGCTCTATCCCGAACAAGAAGCCAAGGTGGTGGACGGCGAATTGTGGTTCCGTGGCGATAATGTGTTCCTCGGCTATTACGGCGACCCCGAAAAGACCGCCGAGACCCTGACACCCGACGGCTGGATCAAGACCGGCGACCTCGTCCGCTTCGACGAAGAAGGCTACATGTACATCGTGGGCCGCATCAAGAACCTCATCATCCTCTCCAACGGAGAGAATGTCAGCCCCGAAAGCATCGAGGAGCCCTTCTACAAGGACAACAGACTTCGCGACTGCCTTGTCAAGGAAGACGAACTGGATGGCCGTCAGGTGATTGCCATTGAGATTCTGCCGCGTATGGAAGAGTTTGGTAATGCCTCTTGGGAGGAAGTGGAAGCCTACTTCAAAGACCTCGTCGGCAAAGTCAACGCCACACAACCGACCACGCACCAAATCAGCAAAATCACTGTGCGCAAGGAAGACTTCAAGCGTACGGGTGCCATGAAAGTTTCACGTAATCAATAAGATCATGCAAAGAGAATCCATATTAACAGGACTGAAGGAAATCTTGGCGCAAATCAAGCCTTCGATGGACTTGTCAGCAGTGAATGAGGATTCGCAACTCGTCCGCGATGTTGGCCTCGACTCACTGACTATCCTGCTCCTCAGCCTCGCTGTGGAAAACAAGTTCGGATTCAAGTTCGAAGGCAATCCGAAATTCACCACTGTAGGCGAAGTGATTGACTATATCAGCACCCACACAACACTATAAGCTTATGAGCATCAGAATCGAAAAGGTGGAAAGCCACAAGCAAATGAAAAAGTTTGTGGCTTTTCCCCTCAAACTATACAAAGACTGTGAGAATTGGGTGCCCGCCTTGGAAGGCGATGAATTCGACACCTTCAACCCCAAGAAAAACGGAGCGTACGATTTCTGCGAGGCCGATTGTTACCTCGCCTATCGCGGTGACGAAATCGTAGGGCGCGTGGCGGCCATCATCAATCATAAAGCCAACAAAGACAAAAAGATAGTGCGTTTCGGTTGGCTTGATTTCATCGAGGACGAGGAAGTGTTGAAAGCTTTGCTCGATACCGTCACCGCATGGGGCAAACAACGTGGCTGCACCGAAATCATCGGGCCGTGGGGCTTCACCGACATGGATAAGGAAGGACTTCTGATAGAAGGCTACGAGAATCTCAGCCCGTTCCCCTGCCTCTATAATTTCCCCTATTACAGCACGATGCTGGAAAAGCTAGGGTACGTGAAAGACGTGGACTGGACGCAGAGCGTATTGTTGCTGTCCGACGAAATGCCGCCCACTTACAAGTTCGCCCACCTTATCGAGGAGCGTTATGGTGTCCATGTGGTGCAACCCAAGAGCATGAAGCAGATGAACAAACAATACGGCATGGAGATCTTCCACATGTATAACGATGCCTTTGCGCCGTTGATGGGATTCTCGCCGCTGACCGACAAACAGATTGAGAACTATTTGGCCACCTACGTCCCTATTTTGGACAAGGATTTCGTGGCCGTCGCCGTCGATAGAGAGGACAAGCCCATCGGATTCCTGTTTTGTGTGCCTTCCCTTTCCAAAGCGGTGAAAAAAGCCAACGGCCGGCTGCTCCCCTTCGGTTTCATCCACATTCTCAAGGCGTTGAAGAAAAATGACACGTTGGAAGCCCTCATCATTGGCGTTGCACCCAAATATCAAGGATGTGGCGTGCCGCTGCTGATGTTCAAATACCTGCATGAAAACTGCGTGAGACGCGGTGTCACTAGCGTCATCCTTAACCCACAGTTAGAAGAGAACTACAAAGTGCAGTCGCTGTTCGGCGACTACAAGACCGTGCCTTTCATGCGGCGTAGGGCATACAAGAAAGCGATTTGATAAGTTAAAAAACAAATCTAGTTTACTTAATCGACAATTGAGATTGACTTCGTCGAATCTTCGATTTCCCTTGCGGGAATGGAGTTCATTCGTTTTTCTACATGCGGCGGATTGTAGATCATACTAACATTTAACATGTTCATGCCGCCGCTTATAAATTATGTTTCAACTCCATTCCCGTAAGGGAATCTCTTATAAACTGCAGTTGATTTAGAGTAATTGTACTATTTCACCTTAATCTTTCCACCCTGCCGCATCATGGCATCCCACCAGCGGGCAGGCATGAGGGCATGGGCAATCCTTCCAAGGGTGGAAAAACGGCCTGTGCAATAACGCGCCTTCGGACGACAGCTGTTGACGGCACGACTGATAGCCTTAGCCACAACCGAGGGAGATGAGAGCATATTGGTCGTGTAGAACCAATCTATATTATGAGCCCATTGCGTACCGATTTCCTCGTATGCCGTACCCGCAGAAGACTCCTTCAAATGCTTCGCTGCAATGGGTCCCCAATCCGTCTTGATGGCCCCAGGCTCAATCATCACCACGTCAATGCCAAAAGGCTTCATCTCCATGCGCAAGGCATCGCTGAAGGCCTCAACGGAGTATTTGGTCACGTTGTACCAGCCGCCCATATAAAACACCATCTTGCCCGCTATCGACGAGGTGTTGATGATGCGACCACTCCCCTGCTTGCGCATGTAAGGAAGCACCAACTGGGTAAGTCGTGCCAAGCCGAAAACATTCACCTCGAGCTGTCGGCGCGCTTCCTCCAAAGGCACATTCTCGATGGCACCAAAATAGCCGTATCCTGCATTGTTGACTAACACATCGATATGCCCTTCGGCATGGATGACATCCTCAACCCCTTGAACCATAGACATTTCATCAGTGACATCCATCCTGAGAACTTGCACACCATAGGCTTTTAAAGGCTCCATCAGCTCTACCCTGCGAGCGGCAGCATACACCTTGTGTCCCTGCTGTGCAAGGATTAGGGCCGCGTCATAGCCGATACCGCTGCTAGCACCAGTGATTAAGATGATCTTGTTGTCATTCATGGAAATCACTCAATCGGATAGGCTTCATACAAAATGTCGTGCAACGTTGTTCTGATGCCCGTTCTCACCAAAGTGTTAGGCTCGGTATCGGGATAAACGCGGTTGGACAAAAAGATGATAACCGTATTGTTCGACGGATCCGCCCATACGAAAGTCCCGGTAAAACCAGTGTGACCATAGCCTCTCATCGAGCCCGACTTGGAAGCCGTGCATGAGCCTTTCTTATTGATGGGCAGTTTGTCGAAGCCGATGCCGCGACGGTTGTCGTTGCTCGCAGCAAAAGGTGCTTTGGTGAAATAACGCACCGTCTCAGGCTTCAGATAGCGAGCCCCTTGATAGGTGCCTTCATCGAGAAACATCTGCATGAGGGCAGCCAAGTCATGCGCATTGGAAAACAAACCTGCATGGCCCGACACGCCACCAAACATGGCTGCTGCCTGGTCGTGGACATCGCCCCAGACCAGTTGCATACGGAACACCGTATCGTTCTCGGTGGGTGCAATCTGCTCACGGGTAAAGTGGCTCAGCGGCTGATAGCAGATATGACTCAGATTCATGGGCTGGTAGAACTTCTCGTTCAGATAATCCTCAATGGTCTGGTTGGTGATCTGCTTCACGATTTTCGGCATATAATAGAAGCCCATATCGCTATACAGGTATTTCTTCTTCCCCAACGGCGTCTTGGAGACGGAATCGAAAATACGCGCCTCGTAGTCATTGACAAGATATAGGTTCTCGGCCACCCTAACGCTATGGTTTTCATCAATATGGTCACTGTAGAACTCCAACATCGGACCGTTTTCGTCCACCGTAACCTTATAGAAAGGCACCCAAGCCTTCAATCCCGCCTGGTGCGTCATGATGTCGATGAGTTTCAACTTGCCGTGGGCTTTGCCTTTCAGATAAGGGAAGAAATCCGCCAGCGTCTTGTTCAGGTCAATCAAGCCATCGTCGTAGAGTTTCATGACAGCTAAAGTCGAGGCAAAGATTTTGGTGCACGAGGCGATGTCGTAGAGATCGTCGGGCTGAACATGATGGCCACCACCGTAGGTAAAATTACCAAAACACTTGTCGTACACCATCTTACCGTCTTTCATCACCACAAGCTGACAGCCAGGATAGGCTTTTTTGCGGATGCCCAACTTGACCACCGAATCCAGCTTTGCAACATACTTTTCGGGCATCACGCCTTGGGGCAATGCCACAGTCTGATCACTTTGAGCCATCGGAACTGCCTGGACAGGCATCACATCTTTCAGATAGCCGTTAGGATCCTTTTCGGGCATCATGGCCACAATGCCGTCACCACACCTGAACTTGTTCACCGAAACCGGGAGCGTTCCATGAGCCTCAAGCTCACCTGATAGCAGTCGCACCACTGCATTCACGGCGGGTGTTTCATCCTGATAGGCCACCACAATGCCTTTCACGCTGTTGTTGATGCGGAACATATCCAAGGCATACGGGCAGGCAAACAAATTGAGAATCACATCGTTCTGTGCGACCAAACGATTGAAAAAATCTACCGTCTTATCGGTGATGCCATAGTTTTTGCTGGCAAACATCGTGGTTTTCTCAATGTTCACCACCACCAAATCGTAGGCTTCAAGTTTCTTCAGCCAATCCGCTGACTTCGAAGCGATGTCCTCTTTCTTGACCACAAAGGAAGTCGTGCTAAAACCACGGGCGATAAGGCCATC
>DAIOUZ010000161.1:0-3480 GCA_036759285.1 Candidatus Limiplasma sp.
TGGCAGGACTTCGTGCTTGTCGCGCATCTCAAGGGCATGGTTTTCACCGAAAATGCGCTGACCGGCATCGTAGGCTTCCTGTAAGTCGCTGACGGGCTTGGTCTTGCTAACAGCCACCAAAGTCACCGACTTGGGCAGCGTCGCCCTGATTTTTTCCAGATTTTCCTTAATCATTTTCTTATGAATTAAAATCGTGCAAAGATACTGATTTTCCTATTTCTATTATACATTTTAGTAAACTATGTACACAATAATTCCGACCTTTATATGTTAGTAATAGTGTAACTTAATTTTTATACGACATGAAAAAAACAGTTATTATTCTCGCGTTTTTGAGCATCATCACTTTGATGACCGCCTGCAAAAAAGAACCATCAATCACACAAGGCGTGTATGGCACAGTAATAGAACGTTACGGTGATTGGATGCCTGGCTCAACCGCCGACCATGGTGAGAGGCCTGTCGCTTGCGATGTGTATGTGTACGAATACACCATGCTTTCGGACTTCGACGGTGTGTATTCCGTACATATCCCTTTGGATGCTATGCCCAAACCGCTTGTGGCCAAGACCACGTCGAATTCCAAAGGCTTTTACGAAATCAATCTCGCTCCCGGTACTTACTCGATTCTATTATTGGATGATGGGAAGTTGGAGGCTGGAAGCGGATGGGATGCCTATGGCGGCATCAGTCCCATTACGATCAATTCGAACGAAAAGTTGGAAAGACAACTTGTCCTCGAACATGCTGTATATTGATAACACTGAATGAATGAAAAACCGAAGCCGCGCCCAAACAGCGTGGCTTCGTTGTTTTTATATTTAAACGATTCAAGGATTCAATAATTCAACATATTTTCCTATTTTTGCACCCAAATTTTTGAAAACTATGTTTGAAGGTTTAAGCGAAAAACTGGAACGTTCGTTCAAAGTACTTAAAGGACAGGCCTATATCACTGAGGTGAACGTGGCCGACACGATGAAGGAAATCCGTCGCGCCCTTTTGGATGCCGACGTCAGCTATAAGATTGCCAAGGATGTCACCAATAATATTAAGGAAAAGGCGCTTGGCCAGGAGATTCTCTCCTCGGTGAAGCCGGGTGAGATGATGGTCAAAATCGTCCACGACGAGTTGGCCGAATTGATGGGCGGCGATGCTGTCGACATCAACCTGAAAGGTCAGCCGAGCATCATCCTCATTGCAGGTCTGCAAGGCTCTGGTAAAACCACTTTTTCCGCCAAATTGGCCTCTTATCTGAAACGCAAGCGCAGCAAGCAAGTCTTGTTGGTGGCTGGCGATGTGTACCGTCCTGCTGCTATCGAGCAATTGAAGGTCTTGGGTCAACAGGTTGAGGTTGAGGTGTATAGCGAGGAAGGCAACAAGAACCCCGTACAGATTGCACAGAATGCTATCAAGCATGCTCAGAGTCAAGGCAAGAATGTGGTCATCATCGATACCGCCGGTCGTCTGGCCGTCGACGAGGAGATGATGAACGAGATTGCCAACATCAAGGAAGCGGTGAAGCCGCATGAGACCTTGTTTGTGGTGGATGCCATGACGGGTCAGGATGCCGTGAACACGGCCAAAGCATTTAACGACCGCTTGGACTTCGACGGCGTGGTGCTGACCAAGTTGGACGGTGACACCCGCGGTGGTGCGGCCCTCACCATTCGCACGGTGGTGGAGAAGCCCATCAAGTTCGTCGGTATCGGCGAGAAGATGGACGCTCTCGATGTGTTCCATCCCAAGCGCATGGCCGACCGTATCCTCGGTATGGGCGACATTGTCTCTCTCGTGGAACGCGCCCAAGAGCAGTTCGACGAGGAGGAAGCCCGCAAGTTGCAGAAAAAACTGGCCAAGAACGAGTTTAACTACAACGACTTCCTGAAACAGATCCAGCAAATCAAGAAGATGGGTAACCTGAAGGATTTGGCAGGCATGATTCCCGGCATGGACAAGGCCCTGAAAGGTGAGGAAATCGACGATGATGCTTTCAAGAGCATCGAGGCCATCATCTATTCGATGACACCTCAAGAGCGTGAGAATCCCAAATTGTTGAACGGAACGCGTCGCAAGCGCATAGCCGATGGTAGCGGTACCAGCATCGTGGAGGTAAACCGCCTTGTGAAGCAGTTTGAAGAGACCTCAAAGATGATGCGTATGATGACCACGGGCGGTGGTAAGAAACTGATGCGCATGGCTGGCAATATGAAACGTAGATAATGTTGTAGGGCTGTCACACCGTGGCAGCCGCATGGAAAGACAAATCAATATAGTTATGGATAACAAAATTATAGACGGCAAACTCGTTGCCGAACAAATCAAAAAAGAAATCGCCGCTGAAGTGGCGGATATGATTGACCATGGCATCAAAGCCCCGCATTTGGCGGCAGTTATCGTGGGTGACGACGGTGCCAGCAAGACCTATGTGGCCTCAAAGGAGAAAGCCTGCCAGTCGGTGGGCATGACCTCTTCGGTGTATCGTCTTCCCATGACCACCACCGAGAAGGAGATGCTTGAGATGGTGGAGTTCCTCAACAACGACCCTGAAATTGACGGCTACATCATTCAACTGCCCCTGCCTAAGCAGATTGACGAGGACAAGGTCATCAATGCCATCAAGCCTTCGAAGGACGTGGATGGCTTCACGAGTATCAATGCCGGCAATATGCAACTGGGACATCCTTGCTTCGTTCCTGCCACACCGAATGGCATCATGGAGCTCATCAAACGCACTGGCATTGAGACCGTCGGAAAGAACGTGGTGGTTTTAGGCCGTTCCAATATTGTGGGTACGCCCATGGCCATTTTGATGTCGCGCAAGGGCATTGACTCAACGGTCACTTTGTGCCACAGCCGCACGAAGAACCTGCCTGAGATTTGCCGCAATGCCGACATCCTTGTTGCCGCTATTGGTAAACAAGGCTTCGTGACCGCCGACATGGTGAAACCCGGTGCCGTTGTTATTGACGTGGGTATCCACCGCATCGAAGACCCGACCAGTCCGAAGGGCTACAAGATTTTGGGCGATGTGGACTATGACGAGGTCTACAAAGTGGCTTCGAAGATCACCCCTGTTCCGGGTGGTGTGGGTCCCATGACCATCGTCTCGTTGCTGCAAAACACCTTGAAGGCAGCCAAAGGCGAGGTGTATCCGAAATAAGCCAAGAAGGATGCTAACCCGACAAATGTTGGAACGGTTTTTTGCCATTCCAACATTTTTTTTAATTTTGCGATTCAATTTACTTTAGTTATGAAAAGAGCTTGGCTTATCGGTTTGTTTCTGCTGTTTTCGCCTCTCGCCAAGGCGCAGGAGGTAGGTGCGGCGGAGTTTTCGCCGTTGTTTGTCCCGAAGCTGAAGGCGGAACTGCCCAAAGAGGTCAACGAGACTTCAGGCCTCTTTTTCCACAACAATCGCCTTTGGACGCACAATGACAGCGGCGGCAAACCCATTTTGTACGCACTCGATACCAATACCTT
>DAIOUZ010000161.1:3490-7454 GCA_036759285.1 Candidatus Limiplasma sp.
GCCGTTTTCCCTCTTGGCTCAGGAAGAGGGCTATGCAGGCTATTCCCCCTTGTTTGGTCCCCAGCTGATCACGGAGCTTCCCGAGGAGGTGCACGAGACCTCTGGGCTGTTCTTTCATAACGGCCGGCTTTGGACGCATAACGACAGCGGCGGCAAGCCAGTGCTCTATGCCCTCGACACCACCACCTTCGAGGTGGTGCAGCGCGTCACCTTGGCGAATGCCAAGAACAAGGACTGGGAAGATGTGTGCACCGACGGGGAACAGGGGTTCGTGGGCGACTTCGGCAACAACAAAGGCAACCGTAAAGATTTGGCAATCTATATGTTTCCTTTGTCATCCATTCCAGAGGAAGGCGATGCCACCATTAAGGTGGACTCCATCAGTTTCAGTTTTGGCGACCAAACTGGTTTCTCGAAACGCAAGGTGCACGACTTTGACTGTGAGGCCTTTTTTGCCTCCGAGGATTGCCTTTATCTGCTAAGTAAAGGCTGGGAAACAGGAACGACGCGGCTCTATCGTCTTTCCAAAACATCGGGGAAGCAGGTTGCCGAAGGGGTGAATGGTTTTGACTCACAAGGCTTGATTACGGGTGCTGACTACGACAAAGAGAACCACATTTTGGTCGTTGTGGGTTATGTGAAGTCCATTTGGAAGCCTTTCATGTATATCATTTTTGACTTCGACGAGGCGGGTGTGAAGCTCTCGCACCGCCGTATTGAGATGCCGCAATGGGCGGGTATGCAGACCGAAGGTATTTGTTTCTTTGATAAGGGTAGATGCTACATTTCGGCGGAGACTTCCCCGACCATCACCGCGAGGGTGTTTGAGGTGGATTTCAGGAAATGGATTGATAAAGAACTGAAAAACAAGAAGAAGTGAAGCGATTTTGTTTGATATTGTTTGCGTTTTTTTCGTTGGTCTCAGCGGGTTTTTCTCAACACCCTAAGAAGGCGGTGAAGGCGTATGAGGCTGCCAAAGAGGCTTTCTTAATGCGTGACTATCAAAAGGCGCATCAGCAACTGCTGAAAGCTGTGGTGGCCGACCCAAACTATGCCGAAGCTTGGCTCTTGGAAGGTGAGGTGGGCATGGAGACGAAAGACCACGATCTGGCAATGATAGGTTATGAGAATGCCTTGGCAATTGATTCCATGCTGTTTCCTCCAGTGGCCATCACTTTGGCAAGGCTGTATGATGAACGAGGTAGCTACCAAAGGGAGATTGTGTTGCTGAATTGGTACAAGAAAAGAGCTAGCGGTAATGCGTTCAACGACAATGCCGTGGATGAGTTGCTGGCTCAGGCCACTTTTAAGGATGATGCCATGAGGCATCCCAAGAATATTGACCTTGCGGATTTGGGCAAGGCCATTAATACAAAGAGCGACGAGTATGTGAACATGCTGTCCTTTGACGGTTCAACCTTGCTTTTTACGCGAAAAATGGTGATGGGGAACGGCATTCAGCAGGAGTTCCTGTTTTGTTCGCTATGGGATGGGGAGAAATGGACTGAAGCGCAGGAACTTGCTTTCTCGAACAGTCTGGATGATGTCGATTTTGGTGCTGCTTTCATATCGGCGGATGGACGCAAGCTGTATGTGACGGGTTGTGGATGGCTGCGACATTTATGTTTCGGAATGGACGGACGGCCAGTGGTCGATGCCACGGCGGCTTTCCGAGAGTGTTAACACGGGAAGTTGGGAGTCGCAGCCCTGTGTGAGCAGCGACGGAAAGGAGTTGTATTTCGTTTCGCGTCGTTCGGGCAATGCAGATATTTACCGTTGCCAACGCCATGCCGATGGTAGTTGGGGTGAACCACAGAATCTGGGCATGCCCATCAACACGAAAGGTACGGAGATGGCACCTTTTCTGCATCCTGATGGACACACGCTCTATTTCTCGTCGGACAAGCATCTGGGCATGGGCGGTTTCGATTTGTTCATGAGCCGAAGGGGAGAGGATGGCAAGTGGCAGGAACCAGTCAACCTGGGCTTTCCTATCAATACCAATGGCGACGAAATCAACTTTTTTGTGGCGGCTGATGGCAAAACAGCCTTTATCTCTTCGCAGCGTGAGGGCGGCAACGGTGGCTACGATATTTACACTTTTGAACTGCCCGAAGAAATCCGGTCCGACTCAGCTAACTATTTGTCAACGGTGGATGTGGTGGAATTGTCTCCGGGCGATGCCGTGGTCCTGCAAAACATTCAGTTTGAATACAATAGTTCTGCTTTGACCGAAGACTCTCGAACAGGCATCCAGATGCTTGCCGAGTTCCTGCAGCGCAACCCCGAGTTGAAAGTGGAACTGGCGGGCCATACCGACATTGTGGGTGGCGACAAATACAACATGAAGCTCTCTTCCGAGCGTGCAGAATCGGTCCGTAGGGCATTGATTGAAAAAGGTATTGATGAAAACCGTTTGAGTGCAAAAGGTTATGGCGCTTCAAAACCTGTCGCGCCTAATGATACGGAAGAGCATCGAGCTTTGAACCGAAGAACAGAAATGATTATAATTGATTGAATATGAAAAAACTAACCTTACTACTTGCAGTATCCGTTTTGATGTCGGCTTGCGTGAAGACAGTCGAGCCAACCCGATTTTCGATTTTGGGCGATAGTTATTCTGCCATTGATGGCTATGTTGACCCTGAAACCAACGATCCTTGGCCTCATTATGCTGAAATCGGGGTTACTGGTGTTGAGCAGATGTGGTGGAAGCAAGTGGCCGATTCGACGGGTTGGTTGCTTGATCGGAACAACTCGTTTTCAGGCGCTTTGATTTGCAATTTCGAAGACTTCCATCATGGAGACCATTATGGCACAAATTCTTTTATCCGTCGCATGAACAATCTTGGTAATCCTGATGTTATATTCATCTTAGGTGGCACTAATGATGTGTATCATAGTGCTCCCTTTGGCGATTATGTGTATTCCGGTTGGACGGAAGAGCAACTTTGTTCCTACCGCCCGGCTTTAGCTTACCTGCTTGACTATGTGAAACAACATTATCCCAAAGCCAAAATCTATTTTCTCCTCGAAACAAACCCATGTCCTGGCAACATTACAGAAGAAACCCGACTGAATCTCGTTGAATCGACGCATGTTATCACCAACCACTATGGTATTGATTGTATCGATTTGTCGATTCATAAGTCATCGTGGCATCCCGATGTGGAAGGGCAGAAGAACATTGCTGACCAAGTGCTGGAATATCTGGCTGCGGACATTCCTTAATGTCTGAAACGGTAACGCACGGTCAATTCATCGTTGCTCGGTGTAGGCACATCCCAATAGGGCTTTTCGGACGTTGAGCTTGTCGAAACGTCCGTGTTTTCTTCCTCTTTTTCTTCCTCATCCTCATCCCAATGGTATACCTCTTTTTGCGGCCCTTCTTTCTTTAGGAGAAAGGCCAGAAGCACCCCGATGATGGCTCCGCTGAGATGACCTTCCCAGGAGATGTTCTGTGGAATGGCCAGGGCGGGAATCATGCCCCAGATGAAGCTGCCGTAGAGAAACACCATGATGAGCGCGATGACGATAAGCATCCGATTGCCTCGGATGAATCCGCTCGTGATGAGAAAGAGGTTCAGTCCGTAGACGAGCGCGCTGGCACCGATGTGGACGGAATGTGGATTGCCGATGCCCCAGGTGAGTAATCCACTGGCCAGATAGGTGATGATCATGACACGGTTGGCAAGGGTGGGATAGCAGTAATACAAAGCTGTTCCCAAGACGAGGATGGGGACGGTGTTCGACAGCAGGTGTTCCCAACTGCCATGCAGAAAGGGGAGAGTGAAGATGCCGATAAGCCCTCTCGGGGTGTGCGGCACCACGCCCCATGACCCCAAATCGATGCCGAACGACACTTCAATGATTTTCACCAGCCACATCAGAGCGACTAAGATGAGCGGGATGATGAGGCTGCCCAAAAACTTCCTTTTTTCTGCTTTTTCGTCCATGATGTCGG
>DAIOUZ010000162.1:0-1743 GCA_036759285.1 Candidatus Limiplasma sp.
GGCAACTCAGCCTCGGAACGACGGTAGATGATATGCACCTCAGCACCGAGACGCAAAGCGGTACGCGCGGCATCCATAGCCACGTTACCACCACCGACCACGGCAACTTTCTTACCCACGAAGTTCGGGGTCTCATAGCCTTCCTTGTAAGCGAAGAGCAGGTTGTTACGGGTCAGGAACTCATTGGCCGAGACGACACCACAGAGGTTTTCGCCAGGCACGTTGAGCATCATCGGGAAACCGGCACCTGAGCCTACGAAGACAGCCTCAAAGCCCTCGCGGTGCATGAGTTCGTCGATGGTAATGGTTCGACCCACAACCACGTCTTTCTCAAACTTGGCACCTAACTTGCGTACACTTTCCACCTCTTTCTTTACGACGGTGTCCTTAGGCAGACGGAACGACGGGATGCCATACACCAACACGCCACCCATCTCGTGCAAGGCCTCGAAGATGGTGACATCGTAACCCATGGAGAGCAGGTCCTTGGCGCAGGTTAAGCCAGAAGGTCCACTACCGATGATGGCCACCTTGTGACCATTCGGAATGCTCTGGCTGCTGAAATGCAGGTCATGCTCGATGGCATAGTCGCCGACGAAACGCTCCAGCTTGCCGATGGCAATAGGCTCGAACTTCTTGCCCATCACGCAGCTGCCCTCGCATTGGGTCTCTTGCGGACACACACGACCGCAGACAGCCGGCAGAGCCGAGTCGCAGCTGATAACACCAGCACCTTCAAAGTCGCCTTTGGCGACACGAGCGATGAAGCCAGGGATATTCACATTCACCGGGCAATGTGCCACACATTGTGGGCTCTTGCAGTTGAGGCAGCGTTGGGCCTCCATGATGGCCATGTCGGCGGAATAACCCAAGCAGACTTCGTCGAAGTTATGGGCACGAATTTCAGGTTTCTGCTCCGGGCAAGGCACACGTTTTTTCTTGTCGAAGGTCTCTTCCGAGATGCCGCCGATGTGGCACTTGTGGCCTTCGGCTTTCTCCTCGGCTTCCAGTTGTTTGCGCGTCACCACATTGTTGTACATGGCCTGACGCTTCATGGCGCCGTCGAAATCCACATCCTTACCTAAGAACTCGGGACCGTCGATGCAGGTAAACTTGGTCTTGCCGCCAATGCTCACACGGCAGGCACCGCACATACCCGTGCCGTCGACCATAATCGAGTTGAGCGACACCGTGCAACGGATACCCAACTCCTCGCAAGTCTTGGTGGCAAACTTCATCATGATCATCGGGCCAATGGCTACGGCCTCGTCATATTGCTTGCCGCTAGCCACGAGTTGGCGCAGCACATCGGTCACCAAACCTTTGCGGCCCGTAGAACCGTCATCGGAAGTGACATACAAATTACTGACTTCAGCCAATTCCTTTTCAAAGATGAGCAGGTCCTTGGTACGAGCACCGATGATACAGTCGGCAGTGGCACCATGGTCGTTCAACCATTTCACCTGAGGATAAATCGGGGCGATACCCACACCACCGCCGATGAAGACGAAGCTACGCTTGCGCAATTCCTCAGCCGTCATCGTGGCAAACTCTGAAGGTTTGCCCAAAGGACCGACGATGTCGGCGAAGCGGTCGCCTTCCTTGTATTCAGCCATCTTCTTGGTCGACTCACCAATGGCCTTGAAGACGATGGTCACCGTCCCCCTGACGCGATGGTAGTCGCTAATAGTCAAAGGAATACGTTCCGAATTTTCTTCCATTTTAATAATAAGGAATTGACCA
>DAIOUZ010000162.1:1753-7443 GCA_036759285.1 Candidatus Limiplasma sp.
GATCCGCTCTCCTTCTTCGTCCACGCGGACGATGAGGAACTGGCCCGGCAGAGCCGAATGGGCGATACGCGGCGCATAGACATCCATGAGATAGGTCTCGGCCGCGAAGGTTTCTTTGTGTATAATCTCGAACATAATGATATGGAAATTGAGTTAGTTTTCTTAAGCAAATAATCTTGCAAATATAGTGTTTTTATGAAATTACCAAGAAAAACTCACAAAATTGCATAAAAAAAGCCCCAGGTTTCCCTGAGGCTCGATAGTTTGAAGATTGATAAACTTTATTCTGCATCCAAAGCCTTGGCTTCGTCATTCATCTTGAGCTGGACATACATGGTCTTCAAGACGTTCTTGACTTCAGGCGTAGGCTGGGCTTCGTAGGCTTGCTTCACATACGGCAGACCCGTGCGGAGCAGTTCTTCGGCATCACCGATGAGTTTGTTGTACTGTTCAATCTCAGCCTTCGAGAAACCAGTGATATCATTGGCTTGTGCCTTCAGCTTGTTCGACATGGTGATATACAAGGCACCGAGGTTGTAGATGGCATCGTAGTAGTTCGGGTTGATCTTGATGGCATCCTCATAGTACTTGACAGCCTTTTCGGAATCAAACACGTCAGCGTTGTTCTCGTCGCCATAGATGGTACCGAGGACGAAGAGCAGCTGGGCGTTTTCGGGATCAAGTTCGCGAAGCTTGTTGAGGTCTTCGATAGCTTCAGCGCCCTTGCCTTCCTTCAGGTAAGCATTGACCTTTTCAAGAATCAGGTTGGCATCGCCGGGGTTCTTCTCCAGACCAGCGTTGATCATAGCCATGGCTTGATCGCTGTCGCCCAAGCCGTTGTAGCAAGCAGCAAGGTGTCTGTAGAGGTCCACATTGTCCACACCAGCCTCCTTGAGTTCGGTGAAGTAGCTCAAAGCCGTGGCATAGTCCTCAGCTCTCAAAGCTGAAGTGGCGGCAAGGTTCAGCATGTCGTTGGCATCGGGGCTACCCAGTGACTTGGCGATGTCGTAAGCCTTCTTGAACATGGGAGCAGCTTCGGCAAAATTACCAGCATTGTAGTCGTCAGCACCTTTAGTATAATAGGTGTTCATGACGGAACCCACACGCTGATAGATTTCCTGCTTGTTTTCCTCAAGGAATTCAGGGTTCTTCATGCAGTTCATCAGTGATTCATAAACGATTTCCAAAGCATCGGGAGCCTTGGCCTGCAGTGCCTCGTCACCCGATTGGATGATGTTTTGGTAGATGGCAGCGCGATACAGCCAAGCCTGTGACTGATCGTTGGGCTTCATGCCAAGGAACTGTTCGTGGTTGACGCACTTTTCAATGGAAACCATGGCCTTTTCGTATTGGCCATTCTTGTTGTACATGTAAGCGTCGGTTCTGTCTTTCTTTTGGGCCATCATCACGTTGGCGGTGAGCAGGACGGCCAGCAAAATCATAACTTTTTTCATTTTTTCAAGTATTTTAAGTTTGACAATTTCAAATTATTGACTGTTGTTCTACAATTATTGTTCCAAAGTGGTTTCATCTTCCGAAGTCGGCGTTTCGACAGGCTCAACGGCCTCAGACGATTCAGGGGTCGGCCCCTCGACTCCTTCGACAGGCTCAGGAACCATCTCAGGGGCCTCGGTTTCTTCAGGTTCGTCCTCATGCTCCACCTTGGTGACGGCAGCGATTTCGTCAGTGCCGCGCAAATCGATGAGTTTCACGCCCTGAGTGGCGCGACCCATCACACGCAACTTACTGACAGCCATGCGGATGACAATGCCCGACTTATTGATAATCATCAGGTCTTCGTCGTCGGTCACACCTTTAATGGCAATGAGATCGCCGGTCTTGTCGGTGATGTTCAAAGTCTTCACGCCCTTGGCACCACGGTTGGTGATGCGGTAGTCGTCGATGTCGGAACGCTTGCCGAAGCCCTTCTCCGAGACCACCAAGACAGTCTGTTGCGGGTCGTTGATGCACACCATGCCGATGACTTCGTCTTCAGGCGAAGCCAAAGTAATGGCTTTCACACCCGTAGCGGTACGACCCATCGGGCGGACGGTCTGCTCGTTGAAGCGGACGGCCTTGCCCGAACGAACAGCCATCAGCACTTCATCGTTGCCACTGGTGAGGCAAGCCTCCAGCAGTTGGTCGTCCTCGCGGATGTTGACGGCGATAATGCCGTTTTGACGCACGTTCTTATAGGCAGCCAGGTTGGTCTTCTTGATGATACCCTTCTTGGTGCAGAGGATAATATAATTGTTTTCGAGGTATTCCTCATCGCTCATGCTCTTCACGTTGAGGTAGGCCATCACCTTGTTGTCTTTGTCGATCGGAATCAGGTTCTGGATGGCGCGGCCCTTGCTGTTCTTGCCCTCTTCAGGAATCTCGAAGGCTCTGAGTTTGTAGCACTTGCCTTGCTCAGTGAAGAAAAGCAGATGGTTATGGTTGGTGGCCGTGAAGATGTGTTCGATGAAGTCGGTGTCGCGGGTGGCGGAGCCCTTCGAGCCCTTGCCGCCACGGCTCTGCACGCGGTATTCGGTCAGCGGGGTGCGCTTGATGTAACCGAGGTGCGAGATGGTGATGACCACGGCGTCGTCGGCGATGATGTCTTCCATGCGGAACTCACCTGCGGCAGGCACAATCTGAGTGCGGCGGGCGTCGCCATATTTTTCTTTGATGACCAGCAGTTCGTCCTTGATAATCTGGAACTGCAATTCCTCATTTTGTAGAATTTCGTGGAAATGCTTGATGCGTTCGTGGATTTCGTCCAACTCGTCCATGATCTTCTTGATCTCGAGGCCAGCCAACTGACCGAGGCGGTAGGCCACGATGGCGCTGGCTTGCGGGTCGTCGAAGCCGAACTTGTCCATGATAGCCTGTTTGGCTTCAGGTGTACCGCCCTTACAGGCACGAATGGTGGCGATGATCTCGTCGACGATGTCGATGGCGCGGGCAAGACCTTCCAAGATGTGGGCACGGTCTTCGGCTTTCTTCAGCTCGAAGCGCGTGCGGCGCAGGATGATTTCATGGCGGTGAGCCACAAAATGCTCAATCAGCTGCTTGAGGTTCAATGTATATGGACGGCCGTTCACCAAAGCCACGTTGTTTACATTGAACGAACTCTGGAGCGGAGTCATCAAGAACAGCTTGTTCAGCACCACATCGGGGTTGGCATCGCGCTTCAGTTCATAGACAACGCGAATACCTTTTCTATCTGACTCGTCGCGGATGTCAGCAAGACCTTCCAACTTCTTCTCGTTGACGAGGTCGGCGGTCTTTTTAATCATCTCGGCCTTGTTGACCTGATAAGGTATCGAGGTGGCGATGATGCGCTCGTGGCCGTTATGTTCCTCGAAGTGGGTTTCGCCACGGAGGACGATACGTCCCCTACCCGTCTCAAAGGCCTCGCGCACACCTTCGTAACCGTAGATAACGCCGGCGGTTGGGAAATCGGGTGCCTTGATGTGTTGCATCAGTTCCTGTGTGGTGATTTCGCGGTTGTCGATATAGGCGATGATGCCGTCGACACATTCGCTGAGGTTATGCGGTGCCATATTGGTGGCCATACCCACGGCGATGCCGTTGGTGCCGTTCACCAGCAAAGTAGGAATCTGCGTAGGCAGCACGGTAGGCTCCTGCAACGAGTCATCGAAGTTATTTTGGAAGTCAACGGTGTCCTTGTCGAGGTCATCGAGCATCTCTTCAGCAATCTTTTGCAGACGTGCCTCGGTGTAACGCATAGCAGCGGGGCTGTCGCCGTCGACCGAGCCGAAATTACCTTGGCCGTCGACCAAAGGATAACGCAATGACCACGGTTGGGCCATACGCACCATGGCGTCGTAGACCGACGAGTCGCCGTGCGGGTGGTACTTACCGAGCACCTCACCGACGATACGGGCCGACTTCTTGTAGCCGCTGCGCGAGGTGACACCGAGTTCTTTCATGCCATAGAGCACACGACGGTGTACGGGTTTCAAACCATCACGCACGTCGGGCAAGGCACGGGAAATGATGACGGACATCGAATAATCGATGTAGGCCGACTTCATTTGGTTCTCAAGGTTAACCTTTATTATTTTCTCCCCAGTGTTCTCAGGGATGTTTTCTTCTTGATTTTCAGGATTTATGATGTTGTTTTCGTCCATTTTCGGATTCTAGTTTTCGCTTTATTTAATAAGGGTGCAAAAATACGGAAAAATCAGATACAAAATTCAAAAACAAGTCATTTTCTGCAACACGCATCCTCTTTCACATTGTAAATGCTGATATTCAGAACAGTCGGATTGCAAATCACGTCAGCCAGTTGGCGGCAGAAACCACTTGTATCGTCCCGTTTTCCGTTGAGATAGTCTTTTCGTTATCCAAAGTGACAAGCGTCATACGACTGCATCCCAACGCTTTTGAAGCATCTTTCAAACCTTTTACCTCCCGACGCTCGGTTTTCGGATGGGAAATTTCGTAAGAGACCTGAACCAATTCTTGCACCTTGCCGTCTTTTGCAACCACAAAATCCACTTGGCTTTCGCGACTTTTATAATAAAACACATCGGCAAACTCAGGTTTGGTTCTTCTAAGCAACTCGACAAGGACGACATTCTCCAATCGCCAACCCAAATTTTCTGTTGCCAACGTGCCGTTTTTGTCGGTGGCAAAGGCCGTATCAACCACATAGACTTTTTCATTCAACACACGCTCTGCACTCTTGAAGGAAAACCTATTCACGCCTATGAGCAGGAAAGCCTGTTTGAGATAAGAATAATAGTTCTCTGCCGTATGATCCGAAATCCCAAACAGGGAAGCCACTTTGGATGCCACAAACTCCTGACAGTAATTATCAGACAAATAGGTTGCCATTCTTCTCAAGACTTCCACATGCCTCAACTTGAACCGTTTGGCAATATCTTTCTTGATGATAGAGTCCAGCAAACCTTGGATATACTCTCGTTTGTCAGCCTCGTTAACCAATTCAGGGAAGCCTCCTCCTTGCAAATATTCCTCTAATGCTTTAATCCTCAATGCCTTTGCCTTTGTTGTCATGGATTGCGTATCGACATTCTTCATCTTGCAGTATTCCGCAAAGGAAAATGGATAAAGTTCGACTTTATGATGTCTACCCGTAAGATGGGTTATCAGTTCATTACTAAGCAATTTTGCATTCGAGCCTGTCAAGAAAATATGCATTCCTTTTCTGAGCAGCCTATTGACAAACAGCGGCCACCCTTCGATGTTTTGTATTTCATCGAGAAACAAATGCTTAAAATCGCCATAGATTCGATAAAGGACATCAAGGACGGTATTCAAGTCCTCTGTCGTCAATGTGGCCAACCGCTCATCGTCAAAATTGACATAGGCATAATTGACACCTGACTGCTGCAACACCTTGTAACACAGGATGGATTTACCACTTCTTCTCACCCCAATAACTACCTGGGCAAGACGGCTGTCAAGATGAAGTCTAGGCTCTTCATAACGATTGATTAACGTTGTCAAGTCGATGTCTTTGAGCTCTTCTTGCTGGTCAAGCAGTATTTCTTTTAGCGTTTGAGTGTCCATAATAGGGCTATTTTTACGCTGCAAAAATACATAAACTTCGATAGATTACATGTTTTTTGTTCACAAAGTTCGATAGATTACATATTTTTCCGACTTAAACTTCGATAATTTACACATTTTTAAGTTGTAAACTTCGATAGATT
>DAIOUZ010000163.1:0-5326 GCA_036759285.1 Candidatus Limiplasma sp.
CCGTCGCGCCCTGCAAGACGCTGGCTTGACCGTCAACGACATCGACGATGTCATCCTGGTCGGTGGTTCGACCCGTATCCCTGCCATCCAAAACATCGTCCGCGACTTCTTCAAGAAGGAGCCTTCGAAGGGTGTCAACCCTGACGAAGTGGTGGCCATCGGTGCTTCCATCCAGGGCGGTGTGCTCACCGGCGAAGTGAAAGACGTGTTGCTGCTTGACGTGACCCCGTTGAGCCTCGGTATCGAGACCCTCGGCGGCGTGATGACCAAGCTCATCGAGAGCAACACCACCATCCCGACCCGCAAGTCGGAGGTCTTCTCGACCGCTGCTGACAACCAGCCTAGCGTTGAAATCCACGTGCTGCAAGGTGAACGTCCTATGGCTGCACAGAATAAGACCATCGGCCGTTTCATCCTCGACAGCATCCCGCCCGCGCCGCGTGGCATCCCGCAGATCGAAGTCACCTTCGACATCGACTCCAACGGTATCCTGAACGTGAGCGCTAAGGACAAGGCCACGGGCAAGACCCAGAGCATCCGCATCGAGGCCTCATCGGGCTTGACCGACGCTGAAATCGAGCGCATGAAGAACGAAGCCCAGGCCAACGCCGAAGCCGACAAGAAAGAACGCGAGCGTGTCGACAAGCTGAACCAAGCCGACAGCGTCATCTTCCAGACCGAGAAACAGCTGAAGGAATACGGCGACAAGCTGCCTGCCGACAAGAAGGCTGAAATCGAGGCTGCCCTCGGCAAGCTGAAGACTGCTCACCAGGCTCAGGACATCGCCGGCATCGACGCTGCCATGAACGAGATGAACGCCATGTGGCAGAAGGCCAGCGAGGAGATGTACAAGAACGCTGGTGCCCAAGGCGGCCCGCAAGGCGGCTTCGACCCGAACAACATGGGCGGCGGCTTCCAAGGCGGCAACCCGAACCAAGGCCCGCAGAACAATGGCGGTGATGACACCGTCACAGATGCCGACTTTGAGGAGGTCAAGTAATTGAAAATCATTTTTTAAAAATTAAAGCCTGCTTCGGCAGGCTTTTTTCATTAATACTCCTCAATAATAACAACTCTTTTACGAGACTAGATAAGACCCACACTTGCTGAAATTCCCATTGGGGAAAAGTTCTTAGGGAGTATACTATAATTTTACTATTTTTGCAGAAAATAAACTCCAGAATTATGAAAAAGTTCTTCGTTTTACTACTTATTTTGGCTACTATTGCTGCAGCCATGTTCTTTACCTGCCCGACAGAGGACAAACACGTTGATAGAGTTGTCAAGGAAATCGGTAGAATTGCCCGTAATAATATGGAAGATGACAGTGGGGCTTCTATGCTCCTTGGCTATATCGAATCTGCTGTGGTTGAATCGAACGAGGAAATAGCAAAAACGTTAATCCAAAACCATTTCGAAGTGGACGATTATTATTTGATTGGCATTGGAAAACTCACATATAAACACCAGGAAGCGCCCGTCACAATTGGTGTATTCAACCGTGTTTTCTATCTAAAACGTGCTGATCCATTGCTAGAAGCCATTCAAGAAGGCACCTCTCCAACCAATATTCTCCGCTTGTTCTTTGACGATGACAAAGATTGACTTTTATTAAACGAGTTGTTTTTGTGCTAGTTTGTATGTAAATGATTCAGAATATATTCATACTCATCAAGAGGCAGCCTAAAGCTCTACAAATCGAGAGAATTAGTTTGGGTGAGAATGGTGTATATGCTGTTCAATTCAAGAATAGCACCAATTGGTTCCATTATCGTTGGAATGATGTTGTCATACTCAAGAATCCCGTATGGCATGACCCGAAGAATTGCCATGTTTATATCGATGGAAAACTACAATATAACGTCACAGACATCTTATCTTTTCAGGAAGGACCATTTAACCATTGGCGGATTTCATTCTCGAAAGGTTTTGTAAAAGACTATATAACAGGTACAGTTCGCGTGGAAGAGTCGTGCCTCCGCGACAAGGTCGCCAAAAACGCCTTTGAGTATCTACGACAGATTGCCGCAGTCAATACCTTGGGAAAAGACGAGGATCAGAGTGGGATACTATCAACAATGTATGATAAAATCGGGTTTATTGACGACAACACTGCAGCAGCACCATATCTCAATGCCAACAGGTTTGAAGTGAAGAAAATGAGTTATGATGGATGGATTTTCCCATTCGGATGCAACGCTAGCCAAGAGAGGGCTGTAACTGCGGCGTTTGAGAACCAAATCAGTGTGATACAAGGACCTCCTGGTACAGGGAAAACGCAGACCATTCTCAATATCATTGCAAACATACTATTGCAAAAGAAAACAGTACTGGTAGTTTCCAACAACAACTCTGCCACTACCAACGTATTGGAGAAATTGTATAAGTATGGCTTTGGCTTCATCGTGGCATCGCTGGGTAAAAACGAAAACAAGGAAAACTTCATCCAACATCAGCCTGCCGTGCCGCAAGAGATATGTCGGTGGAAAATGACAAAGGATGAGACACTTGAGATGAGAAAAAGAGCAATAACTGCGCATGCTAATCTACGCCAGGTGTTTCAGCTTCAAGAAGAACAGGCCAAACTCAAACAAGAACTCATAGAAATGGCTTTGGAGTGGGAGCACTTCAAGCTTGACAATGCAATTGTGACTGATAACTCATACATAAAGGGAAGCATCAAGTCAGAGCATATCATGGAATTGTGGATGTACTATCAGTCAACCATTGAAACAGAAACACCACGCGGTTTATTGGCACGCTTGAAAGCCTGGGCGAAAAGGATAAGGATGAAAAGGAAATGTGTGTCGAAAACAGGCATCAAGGTACCAGAAAGCAAGGAAGACATGCAGCAGACCATCCTAAAGTTGCAAGCCTTGTATTATAAGGTACGCAACAAAGAGATGAATGATCGTATCGCTGAAATCAATCGTGAGTTGAAGAACATCGATGCCCAAGTTCTTTCAGAAGAATTATCATCATCATCACTGGCCTTATTAAGAAAGGCACTTCACGATAAATACCACTCAGAGGCGAGACGAGTGTTTTCGAGCGCTGAAGAGTTAAACGTCTTTGCCGAAGAAGTGTGCAAACACTATCCCATCATCCTCAGTACTACTTTCTCGGCACGCACGACATTGCGTGATTATACCTATGACTACGTTATTATGGACGAAGCATCGCAGGTGTCCATCGAAACAGGTGCCTTGGCATTGACTTGTGCCAAAAACGCCGTCATCGTAGGCGATACCATGCAACTTCCCAATGTGGTTACGGACGAGGATAGGGTAAAACTAGACGGCATATTTGCAGAATTTAAGGTGGCACCCGGCTTTAACAGTGCCAAATACAGTTTCCTAAACTCGGTTTGTGCCATCCTACCGGCTGTACAACAGACACTATTGCGAGAACACTATCGTTGCCACCCCAGCATCATCAACTTCTGCAACCAACGCTTCTATGGTGGAAATCTT
The DNA here is from genome assembly GCA_036759285.1 of Candidatus Limiplasma sp. Taxonomy (GTDB): domain Bacteria; phylum Bacteroidota; class Bacteroidia; order Bacteroidales; family F082; genus Limimorpha. The sequence continues at coordinate 3,474 of DAIOUZ010000163.1, forward strand.
CTTATTATGACAGAAGACCACGGCGAGAAAGATGTAATGAAGGTCATTAAAACTGTGCCAGGACACCATACACGTGGACACTACAACCAACGTGAAATCGATGTTGTCAAGAACGAAGTACTGCCTTTATTGGGGGAAGGGAAGGATGTAGGTATCATTACACCATACAATAACCAAGTTGAAGAATTCAATAAGCAAATTCCATTGGTGGAGGCTGCAACAATACACAAATACCAAGGACGGGAAAAAGACATCATTATAATGAGCGTAGTGGACGACCAAATCACGGAATTCAGCGACGATGCCAATATGATCAATGTAGCTATCTCTAGGGCAAAGAAACAGTTCTACCTTGTCGTGACAGGTAATGAACAAGAACTTATAGGCAATATTAGCGAGTTGATTGACTACATTAAATACCATAACATGTCGATTGAGGAGAGTAAAATCACATCCATTTTCGATTACCTTTATAGCAGTTACACCAAAGAGAGAATTGCATTCCTTTCGCGACATAAAAACATTTCGGAATATGATTCGGAGAATTTGACCTATTCATTAATAGAAAACATATTGGCAGAAAATCCTTCTTTCAACCATTTTGGTGTGTTTTGCCATACACCACTATGTAGTATTATCCGCGACCGGTCATTACTCAATGATGAAGAAAGGAAATATGTCTCGCATTATTCCACACACCTTGATTTTCTCATCATCAACCATGTTACGAAAAAACCCGTTATGGCCATCGAAACAGACGGCTACAACTATCATAATGCCGATACCGAACAGCATCAACGCGACATAAAAAAAGACCATATTCTTATGTTGTATGGCATCCCTTTGCTCCGACTTAAAACCAACGAAAGCGGAGAGAAAGAAAAAATCATCGCCATGCTTTCGAGTCTGACCACCAAACGATAATCGTTTGAGATACAACGTAATCCAAAAGCCTCTCAACGATTCCAAATGTAAGTATCTTTTATCTTCTTGTCGATTCTATTACCATTCTATTGTGCTATCCACCCTGGTGCCCTCGCCAAAGCAAAACCGTTCGTGTCCCTGCCTTTAAATTGTCTTGGTCGCCTTGCTCGTAGGCCTGAATCATGCGAAGAGTTACTCCCGACAACTCAGCCAGTTCCTTTTGGGTGAAATGGGATTGCTTCCGAATGGTTTTTAAGGATAAAAAACCGTTTTTTCGCCAAAACACTTGCGGAATGGAAAAAAGTTTGTACTTTTGCACCACTAGAACCCGCCAAGCCTCTCAACGATGCTCAAATGTGCGGGTCGTTTTATTTTTATACCTATGGTAAATCGCATCCCTTTTCAGAAATCCTATACAAATCCTCACGACCTTGTTGCTCTGCTACAATCTCGTGGACTCGCAGTTTCTGATCCTAACAAAGCCGAGCGATACCTTGAATATATTGGCTATTATCGCTTGTCTGCTTATATGTATCCTTTGCTTCAAATGCCTAAGGAACTACACCAATATAAACAAGGTGCATCGTTTGGTCAAGTGATGACGCTATACCGTTTTGATAAGAAGTTAAGATTGTTCATTTTCAACGAAATTGAAAAGATAGAAGTGGCTGTGCGCAGTACTATCGTTAACACTGGCAGTGAACTGACCGGCAATCCGTTTTGGATGACCGATAGAGCCAATTTTAGCGACCGAGGCAAGTTTGTTCACACGATGTCGCTGATAGATGCTGAAATTAACCGTTCACGCGAAGATTTCATCGTTCATTTTAAGCAAACTTATTCTGAAGCCTATCCTCCAGCATGGATTTTGGCCGAGGTATTGCCCTTTGGTGTAATGACCAACATCTATAACAACATCAAAGTACCTC
>DAIOUZ010000163.1:5336-7383 GCA_036759285.1 Candidatus Limiplasma sp.
ATTGCACAAAAGTTTGGCTTACAGGTGGCTCCTTTCGAGTCGTGGCTCACCATCGTTACGCTGACACGCAACTCTTGTTGCCATCATGCTCGCGTATGGAACAAACAAAACACCATCCGTCCAATGTTACCCAATCGCATGAGTGGTACATGGTTGACATTGCCTACAGATTCGTTGCGCATTTATTTCAATCTCTGTATCATCAAGTACTTCCTTGATGTGATTTCCCCTCAAAACGACATGAGAGACAAACTGCTTCAGTTGCTGGCTGACTATCCTTCCATCGACCAAGCAGCGATGGGATTCCCACATGGATGGTTGCAAGAACCATTGTGGCAATAAGAAATGTACTCCATTTCTGCTATGGCTGTAGCAGTGTTCAGTAAAGAACAAAATTTCACCCACAAATCACCTCCAGCACATACCCCAGCGTTCTCGCCAAAGCAAAAACCATCCCAGCCTCCGCTTTCATGATGAGGTTTTCTATAAGTTATCGTTAAAACGAGAGTTTATAGAAAACATGTTTTTGAAATATGGTGGACAAAATGGAGACAATTTTTACTTGCATATCATATTTTTCTTACCTTTGCCTCGTTTAGGAACTGTTTGGATGGGTAAATGTCCTCCCTGTCTCAACAGTGAACACAGAATCAAATCACTAGAGGGCAATTGTCAAATCTAATACTAACTTTATTATGAAAAAAACTATTCTGTCGTTAGGAACACTGCTCCTTGCCATCACGCTGTTGGTGATTGGATGTTCCAAACCAAAGGAAACTACGGTCAATAAGTACATTTCTGTCAAAGACGGTGTGCTGGTTGCCGAGGAAATGCCATCCGCCAGTTCGGATGTGAACATTGACGTGACGATGAACAAAAAGGTAATCCCTGGCGGCTCCTCCATCGTTAATGTAAATTCTCCCGTTACTGTCAAAAAAGTCTATGTGGGCGTGGAGAATGAATTTGGTTATTATGAATGGGTTCCTTCCAGCACCAATTATGAGTTTGTGATTCTCGTCAATCAAAACATCGATTTGGGTGAAGACGAGGATGACTTTGTCATTTTGGTCGCCATCTTGGACAACAATGGCAAGGTGAGTGAAGTCATTGAAAAATCAGTCGAACTGATTGAAGTCGGCACGGGCCAACTTCAGATCAGCCTTTCGTTCGACAACGCCAAGGATGTAGACCTTCACGTGATTGAGCCAAACGGTGAACATATTTACTATGGCAACTCCTTAAGTGAGAACGGTGGCGAACTTGACCTTGACTCCAATCCAGGTTGCTCTCTCGATTATGTCAACAACGAGAATATCACTTACAGCGAAGAGGCTTTCGTTGAAGCTGGTACTTACACGGTGTATGTTGACCTTTTTGAGAATTGTGATCCTGATGTTGCCACTAATTATGTCGTTTCTGCCTACTATGGCGGTGCTTTGCTGAAAACGGTTACCGGCACTTTCCCGATTGGCGCCGAAAGCAATTATAACGACCTTGACAATATTGAGCCTGCCATGACCTTCAACATTTCGAATCGTGGTCAGGTCAGGACAAAGACTTTTGCTCCTGTTCCACCTACGGCAAGTGCCCTTGAAAAGATGAGCATAGCAAAATAATCCTTTGTTTCACATGCAGCATGTGTCAAAACAGACTGGTATGTGACATGAACCCCGGAAGTTTTCAACTTTCGGGGTTCATGTTAATATCCCCGCATCTTTACCAAGTAATTCCTTTTTTCCTATTTTTGCCCCCATATTTCAACAAAAACTAAACATCAACTATGACACGCTATATTTTTGTGACAGGAGGCGTGGTCTCCTCACTTGGAAAAGGCATTATTTCTGCCAGCATCGGCAAACTGCTGCAAGCCCGCGGCTATACCATCACCATACAGAAAATCGACCCCTACATCAATATCGACCCGGGGACACTGAACCCCTATGAGCACGGCGAGTGCTATGTGACCGTGGACGGCACGGAGACCGACCTCGACCTCGGCCACTACGAGCGCTTCACAGGCATCCGCACCACTCAGGCCAACTCGGTG
>DAIOUZ010000164.1:0-4502 GCA_036759285.1 Candidatus Limiplasma sp.
TAATGCCGATGTGTAACTTCACCTATTTTTTTCGCACTTCTATGTTGAACTTAGGCGCCCCGCTGGGGCTTCATTGGTTTTATCGTTTTCATTTCGGCAGGGGTTGAAACCACCTGCCTATTCATCCTTCGTCCCACTGGGACTTTGCCACAACCATGGAAACCCCGTAGAGGTGACGGGAAAAATAGGCAGGCGGTGGAATGCAATGGAACCCCTGCCGACAAACAAAACCCATTCCGAATCAAGCCCCAGCGGGGCGACAGGAAAGCACGGCACCATAGAAAAAACCACATTATAACCTTGCATATTGTAAAATTCCCTAATTTTACGGCTTCAAAACCATCGGAAACAATTTCAAAAGTTCAAAAATATGAGAAAATCCAAACTATTCCTGTTAGCCATGATCACCTGCTTAATCGTATCGTGCAACACACAAAAACCAGAAACTGAAGCTAAAGGTCAAGAAAAAATCGGCCCTAAGGAGCTCACCCTGCAGTCGGACATCATGACGCCCGAAGTGCTGTGGAGCATGGGCCGCATCGGCGAATACAGCCTCTCGCCCGACCATCAGCAAATCGTCTACAACGTCACCTACTACAGCGTGCCCGAAAACCGCAGCGGCTCCACCTTGTATATTATGAACGCCGACGGCTCTAACAACCGTGTGCTTTCGAATGCCAACGTCAGCGAATACAGCCCGCAATGGCGCCCCGACGGCAAGAAAATTGGCTTCCTCGCCCCTAACGACGACGGTGTGATGCAACTCTGGGAAATCAACCCCGATGGCACAGGTCGCCAGTGTGTCTCCAAGGAGGCCGATGACATCAACGGCTTCCTCTATTCGCCCGACTGCGCTCAGATGCTCTTCACCAAGGAAGTGAAACTGAAAGAGACCGTGGCCGACATCTATCCCGACCTCGACAAGTCCTCGGGCCGCATCAACAACGACCTGATGTACCGCCACTGGGACCAATGGGTCGACACCTACGGACATATCTTCGTGGGCAACTTTAGCAACGGCAAGATTGAGAACGCTTTCGATGCCATGAAAGGCGAGCAATGGGAAGCTCCCGTACGTCCTTTCGGCGGCATGGAGCAGGTACAATGGTTGCCCGATGGCAAAAGCTTCGTCTACTGCTGCCGCAAGAAGGTGGGCAAGGACTATGCCCTCTCGACCAACACCGACATCTACCAATACACCATTCAGAGCGGCGAGTGCAAGAACCTCACCGAAGGCATGATGGGCTACGACCTCAACCCTGTCATCTCGCCCGACGGCAAATTCATGGCCTGGGAGAGCATGGAACGCGACGGCTATGAGAGCGACAAGCAACGCCTCTTCGTGATGAACCTCGAGACTGGCGAGAAGACTGACCACTCCGCCAAATTCGACCAATGCTGCACGGGTTTCAGCTGGGCCGACGACAGCAAGACACTCTACTTCATCAGTGATGCCTATGCCACCGACCAGCTCTACGCCCTCAACATCGAAAGCGGTGAGATCAAGAAGCTGACGGAAGGCAAACACAACTACATCTCCGTGCACTACAACGGCGACAAGCTGATTGCAGGCCGCCAGTCGATGAGCCACCCGACGGAGCTCTTCAGCGTCGACCCCACCACGGGCGAAGCCAAGCAAATCACCACCGTCAACGACAAAATCTTTGCCCAGCTCACCATGGGCGAGGTGAAGGAACGTTGGGTAAAGACCACCGACGGCAAGGACATGCTCGTGTGGGTCATCTACCCACCTCACTTCGATGCCAACAAGCAATACCCCGCCCTGCTCTACTGTGAGGGCGGACCACAGAGTACCGTGAGCCAGTTCTGGTCATACCGTTGGAACTTCCAGATGATGGCTGCCAACGACTATATCATCGTGGCTCCCAACCGCCGCGGTCTGCCCGGCTTCGGTCAGGAATGGCTTGAGGAAATCAGCGGCGACTATGGCGGACAGTGCATGAAAGACTACCTCAGCGCCATCGATGAGTTGGCCAAGGAGCCTTACATCGACGAGAACCGTCTCGGTGCCGTGGGTGCCAGCTTCGGCGGCTTCAGCGTGTACTGGCTGGCTGGTCACCACGATGGTCGTTTCAAGGCTCTCATTGCCCATGACGGCATGTTCAACCTTGAGGCACAATATCTTGAAACAGAGGAGATGTGGTTCGTCAACTGGGACCTCGGCGGCCCCTACTGGGACTGGACCAATCCCACCGTCCGCAAAACCTACGCCAACTCGCCCCACCTCTTCGTCGACAAATGGACCGCGCCCATCCTCGTCATCCACGGCGGCCTCGACTACCGCATCTGCTTCACGCAGGGCATGCAGGCCTACAACGCCGCCATCCTACGCGGCCTTGATGCGGAATTCCTCTATTTCCCCGACGAGAACCACTGGGTTTTGAAACCGCAGAACGGCGTATTATGGCAGAGACGGTTCTATAATTGGTTGAATAAATACCTGAAATAACAATAATTAGGAATGCAGAATTCGGGATGCGGAATGTCGCCTTTGGCAAATACATTCCGCATTCTTAATTTATAATTCAGCATTCCTCTGCCTCACCACCTCAAAACAAACCACCCCAGTAGCCACAGAGACATTCAACGAATCGATGTCGCCAGGCATGGGAATCATCAAATGGCCATCAAGGCGCTTGAGATAAGCGGGACTGATGCCGTCTTCCTCAGAGCCCATCATCACGCAGAGCGGACCTGTGAGGTCGGCCTTCCAAAAGCTGTCGTGTGCTTTCTCGGTGAAGCCCACCACGCGCAGACCGCTGGCCTTTAAAAAATCAATAGCGTCTTTCAAGTTCTCCACACGACAGACATTGATGAGGGACAAGGCCCCTGCCGAAGTCTTCATCGCGTCGCCGTTGATGGAAGCCGATCCGTGGTTGGGGATGACGATGGCATCCACGCCAGCAGCGTAGGCCGTACGGGCGATGGCACCGAAGTTGCGTACGTCGGTTACGCGGTCGAGTATCAGGATGAATGGGTCGCGGCCGTCCTCGAAGACCATCTGCACCACCTTTTCCAAGGGTTGGTATTCAATCGGGCAGATGAAAGCCACCACGCCTTGGTGGTTCTTGCGCGTCAGGCGGTTCATCTTCTCGATGGGCACAAACTGTACAGGGACACCGTTGGCGCGGCAGGTGTTGGCGATCTCCGAGATTTCAGGCGAGCGCGTGCCACCTTGTATATATACCTTTTCGATTTCCTTATGCGAACGAATCAACTCCAGCACAGGATGGATTCCGAAAACCATATTATTCTTGTAATTGTCTTCCATAACTTCAAATTTTCCGCAAAAATAGAGATTTTTCCGAAAATATACCTATCTTTGCATCATCAAAAAAACCTAACACCATGAAAACAAAACTCATCATCGCAACGATCATCCTTTTTTCAGGATGGCAACTGAAAGCCCAAGTGACGGCTCCTGAGCCCATTTCGGGACATTTACAAGCCAAGGAATACATCAGTCACAACCTTGTTTACCCTGAAGCTGACCTGAACCAAGGCAATAACGGCAAGGTTGTCATCAGCCTCCATACCGACCCGCAAGGTGTGGCCACCAACCATACCGTGAAGTCGAGTTTCAGCGAAGCCGCCTCTCCTATCGCACTTCATTTGGTCAAAACCATCCTTTGGAAGCCAGCCCTCATCAGCGGTCTGCCCTCAGACTACGACTTCGACTACGAGGTGGATTTCAACGCCAAGAGTTACAAACGCTATTGGAAACGCCATGAACGTCTCACTGCGCCGCTCACCTTGGAAGCCGACACCTCTTATAAAATCTATGAATACAAACAGTTGGAAGAGGTGGCCAAGCCCTATTTTGCAGACGGTATCAACATGGCCCAATACATCGCCAAAAACCTGAAATTCCCACCCGAAGCCAAAGAAAGGGAAATCCAAGGCACGGTGCGTCTGAGTTTCGTGATTGAAACCGACGGCAGCCTCTCCAACATCGTCATCGTCAACTCGGTGGGTGGCGGCTGCGACAACGAAGCCATCCGTCTCCTTGAGGAAACCATTTGGATTCCTGCCGAAAAGAACGGGAAATATGTGCGCAGCAACGGTATGCAGGACATTACGTTCAGCATTGGCAACCACAACTTCCAAGACGGCAATAGTTATTAAATCCCACAATACAAGACAATTCAAAAAATATCAAACAAATGAAAAAAGCTTTATTCACAGTTTTGGCTTTATCATTAGCCATCGTTTCTTTCGCACAAGATGAACTTCCACAAGGCTGGAGTCACAAAGGCAATTTCGGCCTCAATTTCGGCCAAACTTCCTACACCAATTGGGCTGCTGGCGGACAGAGCACCGTCAACGGACAGGGCATCTTCTACTATGAAATCCATTACTTGAAAAACAATTTCAAGTGGGACAACACCTTGAACACATCTTTGGGTTACAGCTATTTCGATTTCAAGAAAAAACCCATCAAGACCGACGACAAGATTGAATTCACTTCACTGGCCACGCTG
>DAIOUZ010000164.1:4512-4907 GCA_036759285.1 Candidatus Limiplasma sp.
ATCGAATGGGTGCCCAATCCGCATTTCTCGCTTTATTTCTCACCCATCACGGGTCGTGTCACCATTGTGAACGATGACTATCTGGCCTCCATCGGTGCCTTCGGTGTCAACACGCTTGATGCCAACGATACCACCCAACACGCCAAGAGCGCCAAGGTCCGCTACGAGTTTGGTGCCCGTGCCGTGGCCAAGTTCCAGTATCCTTTGGCCAAGAACATCGACTTCAACTCGAAACTCGAACTCTTCTCCAACTACCTCAAAGACCCGCAATATATCGACGTGGATTGGCAGAACATGCTCGTGCTGAAGGTGAACGACTGGCTCAACTGCAACCTTTCCACGCACCTTATCTACGACCGTGACATCCCATTCTATGGCGAAGACGGCGTGAAGAT
>DAIOUZ010000164.1:4917-7298 GCA_036759285.1 Candidatus Limiplasma sp.
GGATTTATGGTTAACTTGAAATAAACATGAAACGCATCGGCATCTTGTCGGATACGCATTGCACCCTCGTGCCACAGCTTTTCAACTTCTTCAAGGACGTTGACGAGTTGTGGCACGCGGGCGATATCGGCAACATTGAAACGGCTGATACTTTGGCCCAGTTCAAGCCTTTGCGTGCCGTGCATGGCAACATCGACGACCACATTGTCCGCCTACAATATCCCGAAGATCTGTTTTTCCGCGTGGAAGATGCCAACGTCTACATGACCCACATCGGCGGCTATCCAGGGCATTACATGCCAGAAGTGAAATACATCTTGGAAGACAAAAAGCCTGACCTTTACATTTGCGGGCATTCGCATATCCTTAAAATAATGTACGACAAGCAGTTGAACCTACTCCACATCAATCCGGGAGCTGCTGGAAACTCAGGATTCCACAAGAAAATCACCTTCATTCGGATGGTCGTCGATGGAAAGACCTTCAAGGACACGGAAATCTTTGAAATCGACCGCAACAAAGTCATTTGAAAATAGAAAAGCCGACTTCGCAATGGAGTCGGCTTTCGTTTTCTTTATTCTTTTTCCTCTTAACGGATACGGTCGGTGGAACGCACCTTTTTGATATCCTTCTTCAACCCTGAAGTGGCAGCAATCGTCAGCAACAAAGCAGCCAAAGGCAGGAACGCTCCAACCTTGAATGAAGGCTCAGCACCGATGGGATTACCTATCACACGGATGTAATAGGCAAAAACCACGGCAATCCATGCCACGATGACAACGATGTCGATGCGGGCAATCGTGTACAATTTGACAAACTGTGCCAACTTCACCGCACGGAACAAACCCATAGCCAAATAACCACTCAAAAGCACCGTAGTGATAGTCAGGATAAGCACTGGCAATGCAAACATGCTCTTAAATGGCGTCGTGCCATCAGGCAACAGGGATTCAACGCCAAAGACATTGAAACGCAATATGTTCAGCTCGCCCAGATAATCAGCAATGGGAATAAAAAACAGCAGCGCAAACAACAGCGCCGACAGGAAAAAGAAAATCGATTGCAATCTTTGTGACATAATAACTCGTTTTTAATTTGGCCGCAAAAATAAGGTTTTTTTGACTAAAAAATTGCCAATTCAAAAAATTGTCCTATCTTTGCACCACTTTTAAGGCAAAAGCTAAAGAACCAGCACCGAAAAAGTATCCCAACGAAATTATTGTTTCACGATTTTATTCCGTTCGGAATTTATAAATCCACATTCTATGTATAGTATTTTTGAACTCAATGAAAAGTCATTAGACGATTTGAAAATGATTGCCACAGAGATGGGCATCGACGATGAAAACAGGGACAGAACCCAACTCATTTACGACATCATCGACCATCAGGTTGATCATCCTGACATAAAGAAAACCACCAAAACTAAAAGCAAGAAACAAAAGCCACAGAAAAACGATAAACCCGAGACCAAACCCGAGCCTATAAAAGAGGTCGTGGGAAAAGTTGAAAAAGATATTTATGAAAAAGCCGTCGAACCTGCCAAAGAGGTCGAGGCCAAAGAAACCGTTAAACCCGAACAGCAAGGAAAACGCAACAAACGTCCGCGTATCCCAAAAGGCGCCGAGGTCAATCGTCAGGAGCAACAAAACACGGGTATGGAAAAGCCTGTTGTAGAGCCTGTGCATCAATCTAATCCAGCTGTTCCCACAACCCAAAATGAGGCTCCCATGAATAGTTCTCCCAAAGAGTCAGTGGAACAAAAACCTGTGGCAGAAAGGAGAGAGAACTCGAAGCAAAAACACAAGAGAACACATGAGAACAAAGGCGAAACGAACATGGAAAAAGAAGTTCCGGCGCAAGAAGAAAATTCTCCCATAGAAGTGAAGCCCGTTGTCGAAGAAACCATTGTAGCACCTAAACAAGAAAAGGCTGAGCATGTAGAACGTATCGAACAACGTCCGCGCCGCGACGACCTTTTGAGTCAGTTCGACAGCACCGTCAAAGCTGAAGGTGTGCTCGAAATCATGCAGGAGGGTTTTGGTTTCTTGCGTTCATCGGACTACAACTACCTGCCTTCGCCTGACGACATCTATGTGTCGCAATCACAGATAAAGCTGTTGGGACTGAAGACTGGCGACACCATCATGGGGGTCATCCGTCCGCCTAAGGCTGGCGAGAAGTTCTTCCCGCTCATCAAGACCGACCTCATCAACGGACGCAAGCCCGAGGAAGTGCGCGACCGCATCCCCTTCGACTACCTCACCCCTCTGTTCCCCAACGAGAAGTTCAACATCACGGGGCACAAAGGCTGCACCATCTCGACCCGTATCATGGACCTCTTCGCTCCCATCGGCAAAGGTCAGCGCGGTTTGATTGTG
>DAIOUZ010000165.1:0-4589 GCA_036759285.1 Candidatus Limiplasma sp.
GTTTGACCATCAGCAGTGGTTTGTTCTTCACAGTGTATGCTGTCGGACTGATTGCCTCGCGGCTGTTTGCAGGCAAGATGGTCGACAAAGGAAAGGTGACGCAGACCATCGCATTGGGCTTGGCCATTACGGTGTTGGCTTTGTTTGGTTTGGGTATGTGTCATCATTGCAATGCTTTGGGCACGGATTACACTGCGGTGGCTTTCCTGTTGGCCTTTAACGCCTTATTTATCAACCTTGGCACCCATGCTCAGCGTGGCACGGCCACGTCCACCTATCTCACCACATGGGATTTGGGTCTCGGCATCGGCATCTTCTCCGGCGGCATGCTGGCTGAGCATTTCTCGTTCTCGATGGCCTATTTGGTGGCTTCGGCCTCGGTTTTGATTTCGCTCATATTTTTCGTCATAGTAGTGACACCTCACTATCAACGAAATAAACTGCAATAAGTCATGGAAAACGATCTTCTGCTTCGTGATGCAACCCCAATGGATGCGCCTTTTATTGCACGTGTGATGCTGGCAGGTATCGAAATGCTCGAGATTGACGCCGAGGTGACCGATGATCATCAACCAATTTTGACGCATCTGATAGACATCTGTCGTATGGACGACACCTTATATAGTTATAAGCACACTCGCATTGCAGAGATGGATAACAAAACAGTTGGCGCATTGATCGGCTATGACGGAGCGAGATATGCAGCAATGCGCGCTAAGACCTTTGGTCTCGTTCAGCAGATCTCAGGCTTGGACCTAAGCAAAAACGCATTGGAGACAGGCAAGGGTGAATTCTATTTGGACAGTATGGCTATCCTTCCCGAGTTTCGCGGCAAGAAAATCGGCCTGCAACTCATGCGCGACCGCATGGACTGGGCATCTCAAAATGACTTCGAAACCATTACCTTGCTCGTCGACAAGGACAAGCCGCATCTGCAACGGTATTATGAAAGTCTAGGTTTTGCATTCAGCGAGGAGATGTTTGTGTTTGGAGCGTGGTATAATAAAATGATGAGTTTTTGTAATTGAAACAAAAATTCATATTTTTGCCCCAACAAAACCTCTTTCCCATGAAAAAACTCCTTCTCTTTGCCCTCCTTGTGGCATCAATGCAACTCACCGCTCAGCAAATGCTAGTGGGTTCCTACAACATCCGTTACAAAAACGTCAACGATAGCATCAATGGCGAGGTGTGGACCAAACGCTGTCAGGTCATCTGCGACCAGGTGAACTTCATGTCGCCCGAGATCTTTGGTACCCAAGAGGTGCTTTGGTCCCAACTTCAAGATATGAAGAAAGCCCTTAATGGTTATGACTACATTGGCATCGGGCGCGACGACGGCCTTCGCGGCGGCGAGCATGAAGCTATTTTCTACAAAACGGACAAACTTCAGCTCCTTGACCACGGTGACTTCTGGCTCAGCGAGACGCCTGAAAAGCCTGGCCTCGGTTGGGATGCGGTCTGCATTCGTATCTGCACTTGGGGCAAATTTGCAGTGAAAGAAGGACCTCAGCGTCAAGGATTGTTTAACCGCAGAAAGGCAACAATGGGGAAGGTGTTCTACTTCTTCAACCTCCACATGGATCACGTGGGTGTGGTGGCACGTCGTGAGGCGGCCAAATTGGTGGTGGCCAAGGTACAAGAGATTGCCCAAGGTGCCCCTGTGTTTATCACGGGCGACTTCAACGTGGACCAGAACGATGAAATCTATACCATCTTCACCAATTCTGGATTGTTAAAGGACTCCTATAATGCAGCCCGCATCCGCTTTGCGGAAAATGGAACCTTCAATGCTTTCAAAACCAATTACTTTACCACAAGCCGCATCGACCATGTGTTTGTGTCGCCAAGCACGACGGTGGAAGCCTACGGAGTGTTCACCAATAGCTATTGGACACCCGATGACGACCCAGACGACAACCTTAAGGCCTCTGATGCACCCCAGCAGATTTCGTTCGATACCTACGTCCGGCACAATCCCTCGGACCACTATCCAGTATTTGTGAAAATCAAGCTTTGACTTTGTGCTTTCTAATCTCGCTCCAAGTCTGCAACACCACTGAAATAATAATCAGTACAATACCAATGCAAAACGAGAAATTCAGCTCCTTGTATTCTTTGAAGATAAACATGGAGAGGATGATGCTGTACACTGGCTCTAGGTTGTAGGTCAGGTTGACAGTAAAAGCGGGAATTTTCTGTAGCACAATGATTTGCAGCAGGCAGAGGCCGATGGTACACACCACGACCATGAAGGCGAGATAAGGATAATCCATCCCGACGGGATAGAGTCGCCCGACAGGGATGAATATATTATATATAGGTATCAGGCAGGTCAGGCCAATGAGGCCACCCACCATCTCCCAGAGCAGCATGTTTTTGGCATCGTAATGCTTGCCCACTCTTTGGTTCGCAATGGCAAACAAGGCGTAAAGCGCGGATGATATCACACCCAATACAATACCTAAACGATACCGCGAGTCAAATTGGAAGATAAGGTAGATGCCAAGGATAGTGAGCAAGCTGAACAGGAACTCGCGTCCCGAAAATTTGTGTTTGTTGATAATCGGCTCAAATAAGGCGGTGAAAAATCCGACTAAAGAGAAACACACCACGCCGATGCTGACATTGGATGCCTTGATGCTGGCATAGAAAAACACCCAATGCAGACAGAGCAACATACCAACGCCGCCCATTTGCAAAATGTCCCTGAATTTATACCGGTTCAAATCTTTCCTTATGGCCAAAAACGCCCACATAATCAACGCAGCGGCAGCCATGCGCCACCACACAAGGATGGCGGAATCCAAAGTGATAAGTCGCCCCAACACGCCCGTGAAGCCAGCGATGAAAACGGAGAGATGTAGCAGGAAATAGTCCTTCTTCATGATTTTCTGCGTTGACGGATGGCCTCAAAGGTAACAATGGCAGTGGTCACTGACACGTTGAGTGAGTCGGCGATGCCGTTCATGGGAATGATGATGTTTTGGTCGGCGGCCTCGACCCATGCCTCGGAGATACCTGTAGCCTCTGTGCCCATAACGAGGGCAGAGGCTTTGCGGAAGTCGGCGTCAAGGTAGTCGATGGAGGCCTTGAGGTAGGTGCAATAAATGGTGATGCCGTTTTTCTTCAGCCAATTGATGCATTCCTCTGTGGAACAAGCATAAACGGGTACACTGAAAATGCAGCCGATGCTCGCTCTGATGGCATTAGGGTTGAAGAGGTCGGTGGCAGGGTCAGCCACGATGACGGCATCCACGCCTGCAGCATCCGCGGTGCGCATCACGGCACCAAGGTTGCCAGGCTTCTCCACGGTCTCCAACACGATAATCAAGTTATCTTTCCGTGGCTTGAACTCGCTGAGAATCTTGTATTTGGGGATGGCTACAGCCAACAGTCCATCGCTGCCTTCGCGATAGGCAATCTTGTCGAATACTTCTTCCGTGACGGTCTCCGTGAAGTCTGCCTGAATCTTCAGTGGTTCGCGCAGCAGCGGCTCACAAACATACAGTTGCTCAATATGGAAGCCGCATTTCTGTGCGCGTTCAATCTCGCGCTGTCCCTCGATGAGGATACGGTTTTGCTCGCGGCGTTCGGAGGCCTTTTGCAGGCGGACGAGGTTCTTTATTTTGGGGTTGGTTTTGCTGGTGATCATGGACTTAGGACTTGGGACTTGGGACTTAGGACTTGGGACTTAGGACTTAGGACTTAGGACTTAGGACTTGGGACTTAGGACTTAGGACTTAGGACTTGAGACATTTGCTTTAGTTTTCTGGCTTCTGTCCTTTGTCCTCCGTCCTCTGTCCTTTATTATTTTCGAGATAGGAGATAAAGGCACCAATAGCATTAGAAAGAGATTTGCATCTTTTGTTTAACTCCAATGCTGTTTCTTCGGAACAATAACCGAGTTTTGGGCATAAATAAAGCATGTTTCTTACTTCGTTGCAACTACCACGAGCAATTCTTAAGTAACGAATCATCGTCCTGTCTGAATTGTATCCACTACCCTCGGCAATGTTGTTGGAAATGGAAATGGCAGCACGTTGTATTTGGTCACGGAAGCCATAATCCTTATTGTCATTTAGCAAAGCGTAAACTGCCAAAGCAATTTCTTGCGCATCTTGCCAAATTCTTAATTCCTCAAATGGACGCATATCGTTTGTATGTTATGTTGTTAATTATCAATGCTTGTTCCCTGTCTTCCGTCCTTCGTCCTTCGTCCTTTGTCTTCCGTCCTTATTTGCGACAATATCAATCCGACCACGACCACCAAAATGCCGATAATCTTGTTCGCCGTCAATGCCTCATGGATGATGAAATAGCTGAAGATGGCCGTGAAGACGGGTATCAGGTTGGAATACACATTGGCCCGTGATGCACCTAGTTTGCTGAAGGCGAAGGCCCACAAGGCGTATGCGACAGCGCTGCAAAATACACCGAGGCAGACCAAGGGCACGATATAACCACCCACATTGGCAAAATTAGACGGCTCAAACCGCTCCATGATGAGTGTCAATGGAAGGAAATACAACATTCCAATGATGTTTTGTACCCAGGTGATAGTCAATGGCTTGTACAGCTTCGTCAGC
>DAIOUZ010000165.1:4599-7256 GCA_036759285.1 Candidatus Limiplasma sp.
GGAATAGCCCACAGCCACCAATACGGCACCGCTAAGGAATAGGATGCCTTTGGGCGAGGCAGTGAATTCAAGATCTTTGTTGAGCAACAACACGATGACTCCGACAAAGGAGACGATGAATCCCACGATGTTCATGGGCGTCAATCGCTCTTTGAGGAAGATGCGTGCCGCTATAGGCGTCACTAAAGGAATCATGGCGATGATGCCAGAACCTATGATAGGGGAGGTGTTTTTCAGTCCGTAACCCTCAAAAATGAAATAGAGAAAAGGCTCGAACATGGCTGCTAACGCAAAAAGTCCCAAATGTTCCTTTTTGACTTTTTCGTTCAGACGGAAAGTGAAAAGAATCGCTGTAAAGAAGATGGTGGCCACTACGAGACGCAGAAAGATGGTTGCCGTGGGGTTGAGGTTTTGGTAGACTTGCGTAGACCACACAAACGACATACCCCAGAAAATCATGGCGACGACACCGGCGAGATGAACGATGTAAGTTCTGTTTTTCATGCCGCAAAAGTACGCTTTTTTGAGATTGTTTTCCCAAAGTGGAATAATTCGGCAAGGTTTTTGTAGTTTTGCAGCGCAAAATGAAAGTTATTTGAAGTTTAATAATTTAAAATCTATCAAAATGAAAAAATTAAGTATGATCTGCATGACGGTTCTGGCCGTGTTTGCAATGTTTTCCTGCCGTGGTCCACAAGGTCCCGCTGGTCATGATGGTAACGCTAATGTAGCCTCGTCGACGTTGACCATTAGATCTTCTGATTGGGAATGGAGTGAACAACATGGCAATTGGTCGGTTACCATCGACTATCCGGCTATCAACAACAATGTTTACAACCATGGTGCAGTCCTCGTCTACATGGACGTGGATGGTGGCTGGTCACAAATACCGTTGACTTACTACTATCAGGATTATATCCAATCGGAAGAAGGAACGCAGGAGATTATCAATTGTGAGGCCTCTATTGAAGTGTGCACTTTGAACGATGGTGCTGTTCGTTTGTACTGGACCGAAAGCGACTTCTACGATGGAATGCGCCCGCTTACCCGCGATTACAAGATTGTGGCTATCGAAGCTTCAGTTTTCGACACTCGCAGCGATGTGGACTACAGCGACTACGAAGCTGTGAAGAAAGCCTTCCAACTGGCTGACTGATTGAGCATCAGGAAAAACAATAAAAGACTCGTCCATGGGGCGGGTCTTTTTTTGTTTCACGCAGGTTCCACGCAGAATCCGCAGAAGTCGCAGAAACGCAACGCGGAGCAAGTCTATTGTCCGGTAGGTTTCCCATAATTCTGCGATTTCTGCGTGAGAAAAGATACTGCGTGAAGTATTATTGCATGGCTAGCGAGAACCACATGAACCCGACATAGCCCAAGGTGAGCAAAGCCCCTTCCCATCGTGAAATCTTGCGCCCCTTGCCGGTAAAGACGAACAACAACATGAGGACATTGGCGGCAAAGAGAATCATCAGCTGCTTGTTCATGATTGGCTCGAAAGGCAAGGGTGTGATGATGGAACTGACGCCTAACACCATGAAAATGTTGAGGATATTAGAGCCCAACACATTGCCAATGGCGATGCCGGAATTCTTCTTCAAAGCAGCCACAATGGAAGTGATGAGCTCGGGCAATGATGTGGCAGTTGCCACTACGGTCAAGCCGATGGTGCCTTCATCCATACCCCAGTTCTTAGCCAAGATTTGCGCGTTGTTTGAAACAAGTTCACCACCAACATATAACCCAGCAATACCAAAAACCAATGCTAGGATGGTCTTCCCCCAAGGCATGGCTTCTTGCACATCTTCGGTCTCTTCTTTCGGGTCGTTTTTCAGCATGGTCAGCAACAAGTATGCGAAACCCATCAACAGGAGAACGATACCTTCAATCCAATTGATGGTACGCGCCTGACCTGAGAAAAAGTAGTTAGCCATCAAAGTAATAGCAAGTGTTGCTACAAAGCCCACAGGAATGTCGCGGCGGATGGAGACACGGCTCACATCGATAGGCCAGATAATCGAACTCACACCCAAGATGAGCAAAATGTTCATCGTATTGCTTCCGATGATGTTGCCGATGGCCAAGCCGGGACTACCTTTGATGCACGAAAACACATTGACAATCATCTCAGGCAGCGATGTGCCAAAAGCCACGATGGTCAAACCTATAATAAGCGGCGACAGTTTGGCGCGGATGCCCACGCTGGTAGCTCCGTTGACAAGCCAGTTAGCACCTAGAATCAAGGCGACAAAGCCGAGGATGAGTAATAATAAAGGTATTAGTGAATCCATTTCTTTTGGTAGCGGCATTTCGACGGGCTCAACGACCTTGGCTTTTTCGTTTCGCTAAGGTCCCTGAGCCTGTCGAAGGGCCAATTCATATATTAAACGTTATAATGTCTCGCTCCAAAAATCTTGCTGCCTACACGTACCAACGTCGCACCTTCCTCGACAGCAATCGGGTAATCGTCCGACATACCCATCGAAATCTCCTTGAATTGCGGCTGGTCGGCGAAATAGTCGGTCTTCAGGGTTTCGAAAATCTCCTTCAAATGCTTGAATTCCTTACGGACCTCGGCCATGTCATCGGTGAAGGTGGCCATGCCCATCACCCCGCAGATCCGCACGTGGCGTAGCTGTTGGAAGGCTTCGGACTCC
>DAIOUZ010000166.1:0-6070 GCA_036759285.1 Candidatus Limiplasma sp.
AAGGAATATGAGAAGTCGTACGCCAAAGGCATTCGTCTTATCGGCAACGGCGTGAAGTTCAGCGACTTCGGCACCCGTCGCCGTTTCTCGTTCGAGCATCAGGACATGGTGATTCGCAGTTTCATTGAGGCGCAAAAACAGTTCACCAAGACCTGTTTCGTGGGTACCAGCAACGTGCTGTTGGCCATGAAATACGACCTCACCCCCATCGGCACCATGAGCCACCAGTTCATCGAGACCTGCTCGCTCTACGGCTACAACGAGGCCAACTACCTCGCCATGGACTACTGGCAGGAGGTCTATGCCGGCAGCTTGGGTGTGTTCCTCTACGATACCTACACACGCAAAGCCTTCTTCCAGAACTTCACCACCTTGCACGCCAAGTTGTTTGACGGTCTGCGCGTCGACAGCGGCGACAACTACGAGGCCTTGGAGGAAATCATCGAGAAATACAAAGAACTCGGCATTGACCCAGCGCAGAAGTCTATCATCTTCAGCAATGGCCTGAATGTGGACGAAGCCATCGCCATCCACGAAGCCGTAGCTGGCCGAATGCAAGACTCGTTTGGTATCGGTACCCATCTCACCTGCGACATCGACAACGTCAAGGCCATGAACATCGTGGTGAAACTCACTGCCGCCAAGATCACTGAAAAACGTACGTGGAAGAAAGTGGTCAAGCTCAGTGACGACCACGGTAAGTACACCGGAGACCCTGAAGAGATTGAGATTTGCAAGAAAACGCTGGAGATTGATTAAACCGCCTCAGCCATTAAATCTTTACGTCCAATCAAACTAAAGATGGTAATATCATTGTCCTCATTGAGGATACGGAGCGTTCTCAAGATTTCATTTAAAGTTGAGCCACTGGTGGTCACATCATCAATAATCAGCACATTCTGCTGGCGGATAGATTCACAGAGTCTTTCGTCAGCCTCGGAAGTGAACTTCAAAAAGTCCATCATGTAGGGACGAAAACGGCTCTTTTTCACATCCTTGGCTATGGTGAAATAATCCTTCTGATGAATCAGATCAAGCATCTTATTGATGGATTGTTTCGCCTCATCTTTTTGCGCTTCCGTATAACGCGGACGACCATCTTCCAACACATCGTCAAGATATTGCTTTTGATACGCGTCCATGTCAAATGAAATGCTGGATGGCAATGCCTTCACCAGCTCCATCTTACGCAAGGTAGGTTGGGCAAAACGATAGCGCAACATATATTGGTTAACCTTGCTCGACGATTCGGGCATCACCACAAGGTTATAGTCGTACAAATTAATCTTCCGGTTAAGGTTATCGACAGCCTTCTTTATGAATTGAGTCAAATCCGGATTGTTCTGCAAATCATCGGTAAACTTCACATACTTAATGAATGCAGAACGCACATTGCTATCCACTTGATCGGAGAACTCATAACCATAGTAAAAGCACTTCCCAAATGCCTCTACCTGATAGCCTCCTCCCGTCAGCTTCACGATGTCTTCTTCCCCATCGTGTTCAAAGTCGAACACGAACATCTGTTTCTCATTGTCATATGTTACACCCATTGTCTTACCTAATTATCATGTGCAAAAATACAACAAATCCGTAAAATACAATGATTTTGCACAGAAACCTTCAAAAAGCCTTCCGCCATCCACACCCATTCTTCCACTCCGAGCAGCCATAAGCTGCTTTACCTTTAATTATATGCCCCTTCCCGCATAGCGGACAAGGCTGCCCAATTATGGCATCAGAATTGACTTCAGAAGGCATAGATTCCCGCTCACCCACATCCTTACGCTGGAATGACATGCCTTCTGAGGACTTCTTACTTTCGGGAGGCATATTATTCCCGTGAGGGGCAGTGCGTTGGCTGGAATCTATGCCTTCCGCAGTTTTCTTGGCTTTTGATGTTGTGCTTTTCTTTGGCGCAGCCTTCTTGGGCTTGGTTTCTGGTGCCGTTGTTGAAACTCGGCGGTTGCTGTTGTCCAGCATCACCGTGGTGACGATTTCCGTCACCATCTGTTTTAGTTCGTCAAGAAACTGTCGGGCCTCGTATTTGTGCTGCTCAATCTCACGGAGCTTCTTTTCCCAAATGCCCGTCAGTTCGGCACTTTTCAACAGGTCTTCATGAATGAGGCCAATGAGCTCAATACCTGTGGGTGTAGGTTCAAGGCTTTTGCGTACCTTTTTTATATAATTCCGCTTGAACAGCGTCTCAATGATGGCAGCACGTGTGGATGGTCGCCCGATGCCGTTCTCTTTCATCACCTCGCGCAAAGACTCGTCGTCAACGAGTTTACCAGCCGTTTCCATGGCACGAAGCAAAGTTGCCTCGGTATAAGGCTTCGGTGGCGAGGTCCACTTCTCAGCTAGCTGCGGCTGGTGAGGTCCATGCTCACCTTTCTCGAAGATGGGCAAAGTCTTCTCCTCGTCCTCCTGGCCTTCCTTCTTTTCCTCTTCCTGCTTCACTGGTTTGATGACCTCGCGCCAACCTGACATCAGAATCTGTTTCCCTGAAGTCTTGAACTCCACCTCTTCCACCTTGCCCAAAACGGTCGTCGTGGCGAACTGGCAGTCGGGATAGAACACGGCAATAAAATGGCGGCACACCTCGTGGTCGGTGACCTTGCTATTGTCGAACACCTTCTTGCTCTTGGGCAGCTTCTTGCCTGCCAGAGGCGCGGTGTATTCTGTATAGTTGGTCAGTTTCGCCAAAATGTCGGGGCATTTCGGGTAGATGTCGTCACTCAGATAGGTGGTGTCAACACGAGGATAAGTGGTGTATTTCTTTTCGTAAAGGCTCTGGATGGTCTGCAAGGTCTGGTCTGCCGACATGTTATACTTCTTGTTGCATTCCACTTGTAAGGAAGTCAAGTCGTACAGCCTTGGCGGAGCTTCGGTACCTTTCTTAGTAGAGATATCAGTAACAGTAAACTCTTTTCCCTCAATGCTTTGCAGGTCTTTTTTTCCGTCCCCAACCGAGCCATATTTGCCCTTAGTGGCCGTAAAAGTCGTATCCCTATAAATGGTCGACAACACCCAATAAGCCTCTGGCTTGAAGTTGGTGATTTCGTGGTAACGGTTGACAATCAAGGCTAAGGTTGGTGTCTGTACTCTACCAATGGACAGCACCTGTCGGTTTTGGCCGTATTTCAAGGTGTATAGTCGCGTGGCATTCATGCCCAAGAGCCAGTCACCGATGGCACGGGAGAGACCTGCTTCATAAAGTGACTGATAATTAGCCTGGTCTTTCAAAGTCTTGAAACCTTCCCTAATGGACTCCTCAGTCAAAGATGAAATCCATAGACGTTTTACGGGACACTTTACTGCGGCCTTTTGCATCACCCAACGCTGGATGAGTTCGCCCTCCTGGCCAGCATCACCGCAGTTCACGATTTCGTCTGCCTTTTGAAACAACGACTCGATGACCTTAAACTGTTTCTCCACGCCTTTGTCCGCAATCAATTTAATGCCAAACCGTTGCGGAATCATCGGTAAGCGACTCAATGCCCATGCCTTCCACTGGTCGGTGTAGTCGTGTGGCTCTTTCAGGGTACAAAGATGACCGAAGGTCCAAGTCACCTGATAGCCATTGCCCTCCATGTAACCCTCATGGGTAGTGTTGGCTCCCAAAACCTTGGCAATGTCGCGGGCGACGCTTGGCTTTTCGGCGATACAGACAATCATCTTTCGTCCGGATTATAATTCATCAAAATCTCAGCCTTTTCCTTCTGGGCTACAAACCACACTAGGTCGGCAGGCTGGAAAGTGATTCTCGCTGATGGGTTCAAGATGAAATGGCCGTCGCGTTCGATGGCAATAATCATGGCATCAAAGTTCTCGGCCAAGCCAGAGTCCATCAAAGCCACGCCAACATAGGGGCTAATGGGTCGCACTTCCACCTTGTACAAATCCACTTCGCTCTCCTCATGCTCCTGAATCAACTGCTCGTCAAACAACTCCACCTTAGGCAACAGCAGCCTTAAATGGTCTTCATGCCCCACAAAAGTAACCTTATCGTACGGAAACAGCTGAAAATCAGATTTGGGCAATTCAACAAGTTGTTTGCCTCGCTCCACGCTTACCACACTCACATTATAATTGTCGCGAAAATCGGTTTCCTTGATTAGTTTTCCGGAATAAGGGCTGTCAGGACTCAACGTCATTTTCTGCAAGTGGCAGTTTTCCTGCAAAATCTCAGGGATAGCGAACACTTGCGACGACTGCCTCTTGTTAAGGTTATCTAGGAAATTGTCCTCGATGCGCTTGTAAAAATTCATCGCCGGGCTCACTACACGGAGCAAAAGAGTGTATCCCAATGCCATAGCCACATTGATCCAACGGCCAAATGAAGCACCTACGCCCAAATGAAGCCAAAACGCTTCATTGAAGAAATGACGCAAAACCGAGGTGGCCACCACCCATACGATGATGAAGCGCAAGATGAAAATCGAAAGAATCAATGTTTTGTTGAACTTACTGTGTTCCATCAACTTATGCGTCGTCTTGACCAAAGTATGCCTGAAACCAATGGCCCAAAGGAAAGGTGAAACCAAGGCAAGAGTAATCACCACAGCAATGGCGTTGCCCCACAAACCTGGCACATAAATCATGATAAAGGAACCCGCCCAAAAACAGATGAAAATCAACGCTATGATAATGGCGATGTAGATAATGATATGCTTGAACTGCCGCCCAATGAAGCTAGCCATGCTCACCTTCTCTCCACTCTTCACCTTGATGCCACTTTCCCTGTTCTCAAAATGATTCAGCCAGTTCTCCGAAAGATGCGTGCTCACCCATTGGTATGTCGGGACCGCCGCTTTGATGGCGTAAGGCGTGATGAAAGTCGTGATAATAGACACCGAAACGATGATGGGATAGAGGAAATCGTCAATGACGCCATAGCTGAGGCCCAACGAGGCGATGATGAAGGAAAACTCACCTATCTGGCTGAAGCAGAAGCCGCCTTGGATGGATTGTTTCAGTCCCAAACCAGCTATCAACCGGCCAGCCACGTTGCTCAAAGGCTTGAAGAAAAGCAAAACAAGCGTCACCACCAAAATCTGCCACCAATAGTCCACCAAAATCTTCGGGTCGACCATCATACCCACCGAGACAAAAAACACGGCACCAAACAAATTCTTAATCGGGGTCGTGACCTTGTGAATCATCTCAGCCTCAAGCGTTTCAGCTAAGATTGAACCCATGATGAAGGCGCCCAAAGCCGAAGAAAAACCAGCCAGATTGGCCAATACAACCATCATAAAGCACAGACCCACAGAGAACACTGTCAAGGTTTCCTCAGACATGAACTTGCGCGCCCAACGTAACACAGTAGGCACAATAAAGATACCTCCCAAGAACCATACCAACAGGAAGAAACCAAGTTTCAACATACTGGAAACCAGCTGCATACCATCAAAGCTCTTGCTCACTGCCAAGGTGGACAAGATGACCATTAGCAACACGGCCTCAAGGTCTTCAACCACCAACTCACCAATCACGTTGCCACTAAACTTCTCGCGGTGCAACTTCATGTCGTCGAAGGCTTTAGCGATAATGGTCGTGGATGAAATGGAAAGCATGGCTCCCAGGAAGATGCTATCCATCTGCGTCCAACCCAACAGTTTTCCTAGCATATAACCGACCACACACATGGTCACCAACTCGGTCAAGGCGGTGATGCCTACCGTCCCTCCCACTTTCTTCAGTTTCTTGAAACTGAACTCCAATCCGATACCGAACAGCATGAACACCATACCGATTTCGCTCCAAGTCTCCACGCTCGTATGGTCACTGATGACGGGGAACCACTCAAAATTGGGGCCAATCAAAAAGCCGGCGATGATATAACCTAATACAACAGGCTGTTTCAACCACTTGAAAATCACCGTAGTGAGACCAGCCGTAACCAATATCAAGGCAAGATCGGAAAATAATGCGGGTAAGGATTCCATAATGATCAGTTATCAGTTGTCAGTTGTTCAGTTACTGTTTCGTATGCATATTGCACTAATGCTTTGGCGTTGCTTTCGGTGGAGACGAACCACACCGTATCGCCTTGTTGGAACACGAA
>DAIOUZ010000166.1:6080-6931 GCA_036759285.1 Candidatus Limiplasma sp.
AGAACTCATTGTCGCGCTCGATGGCTATTACCATGACATTGAAACGATTGAGCATGTCAGTGTCATGAAGGGGGACTCCCACATAACGGCTGTTGGGACCCACCACCGAGCTATGGATATCGACATCGCTCTCGGGACGTTCCTTGATAAGCACGTCATCTTCCACCTCAACGAAAGGCCTAAGTTTGGCCAGGTGCTCTTCGGTACCGATGAAAGTCACCTCGTCTTCAGGATACAACAAGAAATCGCGGCGCGGCAGGTCGATGACCTCGTCGGCACGGTCAATGCACACCACACTTGTTTCGAATGCTTGGCGAAAGTCCGTCTCACGTATGCGTTTGCCGACATATTGGCTCTTTGGACTCAAAGTCATCTTCGCCATTGTGAAATTCTCCTGAAGCACCTCGGGAATCACGAACGACTGCAACGTATCGCGTTTGTTCATGTTCTCGAAGAAACGTCTTTCAATAACTTCATACCACTTCATGGCAGGACTTAAAATCTTCACCAACAGGAGATAAACCATCGAAGCCACGATAGCCATCAAAATGTCGTTCATCTGAATATCAATCGTCTGCCAAAAAACAACATCCAAATAATGCCTGATGATATGCGAGGCAAAGAACCATGCGATGAGAAAACGTACCGCATATAATATCCAAACCATCCTTCGGTTGGCCTTATCTATCCTAAGCATCTTTCGTGTCTCTTTGTCTAAGCTCTGCTTGAAGGCCAATGCCCATATAAATGGCATGACAATCAACAAGTTGATAGCCATAGCGGTAATATCAACGTAAGGCCTAATCCTAGTATTATCAATGGGAGTATAGATGGAGAAACAAATCAATATC
>DAIOUZ010000166.1:6941-7246 GCA_036759285.1 Candidatus Limiplasma sp.
TGCTTCAGTTGAGTCAATACATAAGTACGCATTGTCACATCTTTCCCGCTTTTCGCCTTGATGCTCTTTTCCTTATTACCAAAGAAACTCGTCCAGCTGCTAGGCACCTTTTTCTCGATCCATTGATACAACGGTTCGCCACCTTTAATCATATAGGGTGTAAGGAATGTCGTGATGATGGAAACCGAAACGATGATAGGATACAGGAAATCGTCGATGACACCGAAGCTCATACCGACAGTGGCGATAATGAAGGAAAACTCACCGATTTGTCCAAAGCACATGCCCGCGCGGACAGAGTTGTG
>DAIOUZ010000167.1:0-327 GCA_036759285.1 Candidatus Limiplasma sp.
GGGCGACATCCGTGCCAATGCTTACGATATCGTGATGAACGGTGTGGAGGTCGGTGGTGGCTCCATCCGTATCCATGACCGTACCTTGCAGAACAAGATGTTCCACACCCTCGGCTTCACCGATGAGAAGGCCCAGGAGCAGTTCGGCTTCCTGATGGGTGCCTTCGAGTATGGCGCACCGCCTCACGCTGGTCTGGCCTTCGGCTTCGACCGTCTCTGCTCGCTCTTCGGTGGCGCCGACAGCATCCGCGACTTCATCGCCTTCCCGAAGAACAACGCCGGCCGTGACGTGATGAGCGGCTCGCCTGCCCCGATTGCCCCAGAACA
>DAIOUZ010000167.1:348-7238 GCA_036759285.1 Candidatus Limiplasma sp.
GATTACGATGAAAAACCTCAAAACTTACCTCATCATCTTTTTGGGCTTCTTTGCATTCACTTCTTGTTCGACTGACAAAACCATGATTGCAAAAGGCGTGGACCTAAACAAATACGAGTATGCTTCCATTGTAAAAGGCCAGACTATCCATGGCACAGAAACCGATATCGAAATCGAACCGGGCATCTATGACGCCATTGAATCCACACGTCTCAAGATGGTGGGTGAACGTCGTCTCACCGACCTCTCTGGGCAACAGAAGGAACAACTCGTCCTTGTGAAGTATGCAGCCACCTCCAACGAGGCAAAATCCACCCTCAGTGTAAGCTTCGAGGATTACATGACGGGTAAGACCGTGGCTTCATGCCGTTCCTCCAACCGTTTCGCTTTCACGCGCCAAAGGGATGTGGACAGAGCCATCAGAAAATTGGCCAAACGAATCATGAAGGTGTGGGGAAAATGATTTGAAAAAAGACTACTCATGTTGACTGATGACGGCCGAATATGAAAAAGCTACTTGTAATAGGATTGCTATTGTGTCTTTCGGTGACTTGCTTTGCCCAGGTGGTCGACACCAAATCTACTACGTCGCCAGATGAATGGCAGGTCAAGGCCGTCGGTAATGATTTGGTCTTTACGGTCAATGGAGTTGCCTTTACAATGAAGCATGTCGAAGGAGGCTCGTTTCAGATGGGTAATGCTAGCAGTGATGCCTATAAAGATGAACAACCTGTCCACAAAGTGACGGTAAGCACTTTCTATATGGGCGAAACAGAGGTGACACAAACTTTGTGGGAAGCCATTATGGGCGACAATCCCAGCCGTTTCAAAGGAGGCAAACGACCGGTGGAGAATGTGAGTTGGAACGATTGCAATGATTTCATCAAAAAACTAAATCAGATCACCGGACACCAATTCCGTTTGCCTACAGAGGCAGAGTGGGAATATGCCGCTCGTGGTGGGAAAAAGGGCCATGGATACAAATACGCTGGCAAAAACACCATAAAGAGTATTGCTTGGTACATTGATAATAGCGATAACAAGACCCATACAGTAAAAGGCAAGTCACCAAATGAATTAGGGCTTTATGACATGAGTGGCAATGTTTGGGAATGGTGTTCCGACTGGTATGATGGGTATAGTAGCAAATCGCAAACCAACCCTGAAGGCTCCTATAGTGGTATTTATCCTGTTTTGCGTGGTGGGTGTTGGAATAGCAATGATTGGTATTGCCGTGTTTCCAACAGAAGCTATAATAACCCAAAATTCTGCGGTGACGGATATGGTTTTCGTCTTGCATTAACTATAGAACAATAAACAAAATAATAACCTAGATATGAAAAGACTATTAGTCCTCACTGGTGGCGGCGACTGCCCAGGCCTGAACGCCGTGATTCGCGCCATCGTCAAAAGAGCCGCCCAAGAGAAAGATTGGGAAGTGTTAGGCAGCATACAAGCCTACAACGGCATCCTTTGGGAACCTACCGAAGTCGTCAGGCTTACTCCTGAGTCGGTGCGCGGCATCCACTTCCGTGGCGGCACCATCATCGAAACCACCAACAAGGGCGGCCCGTTCAACTGGCCCGTCAAGAATGCCGACGGCACTTGGAGTACCGTCGATCGTTCCGACGAAATGCTCCGCAAGCTGCAATACATGGGCATCGACGCGGTCATCAGCATCGGTGGCGACGGATCGCAGCGCATCTCGCAAAAGCTCTTCGAGAAGGGCCTGAACATCATCGGCGTGCCCAAGACCATCGACAACGACCTCTCCTCAACGGAATGTACCTTCGGCTTCCAAACCGCCGTACAAATCGCCACAGAGGCCGTTGACAAACTCGTCACCACAGCCGCTTCGCATAACCGCGTCTTCGTCCTTGAAGTGATGGGGCGTGATGCTGGCTGGATTGCCTTGCATTCCGCCATAGCGGGTGGGGCAGAGGTGTGTCTGTTGCCCGAGTTCCCCTACGACATTAATGTGGTGAAGGCTCGTTTGGAGCAGCGTTTCAACCACGACCGTGGCTTCGCCGTAGTGGTGGCCTCGGAAGGCGCTCGTCCGAAGGACGGCCAGCAGGTGTATGAAATCAGCACAGAGGTCGGCTACGAAAACAAGAAATTGGGTGGTATCGGTCGCCGTTTCATCGAAGAGATGAAGGCTGTAGGCTTTACCCACGACATGCGTGAGACCACCCTTGGTCACTTGCAGCGTGGTGGCGTGCCGATTGCCTACGACCGGGTCTTGTCAGCCGAGTTTGGCGTGAAGGCTTTTGAGATGGTACTCAACGGTCAGTTCGGCCAGATGGTGGCTTATCATCATCCCGACTTGGTGGCTGTTTCACTCAAGGAAGCTATCTCCAAGCCCAATCTCGTCACCATCGACAGCGATTTGGTGAACACTGCCAAAGGCCTGAACATCTCGTTGGGAATTTGAGGACTTTGTGACTGCGTCCATGGCGAAGAACAAGTTTTATGTAGTCTGGATGGGCCATACCCCAGGTGTTTATGACCGTTGGGAGGCCTGTCAGAAGGAGATAGAGGGATTCAAGGGAGCCAAATACAAAGGCTTTCCCGACCGCACGAGTGCCGAGATTGCCTTTAAGGAAGGGCCTGAAAACTATTGGGGCAAGGATGTGGCTCCCACGGTCGACCTCTCGGCGGCTAAAGAGCAACCTGTCAGTCCTGCCATTGCCGTGGATGCAGCTTGTGCCGGCAACCCTGGCAAGATGGAATACCAAGGCGTGTTTGTCGACTTCGGTGTACAGCCTGCCAACACATTTCCTTTGTTCAAGAGCCAGGTCTTCCC
This sequence comes from Candidatus Limiplasma sp., assembly GCA_036759285.1. GTDB lineage: Bacteria > Bacteroidota > Bacteroidia > Bacteroidales > F082 > Limimorpha. The sequence goes on from DAIOUZ010000167.1 coordinate 3,152, forward strand.
TAACGGCACCAACAACATTGGTGAGTTTTTGGCCATCGTCCATGCCCTCGCATTGCAGAAACAGAAAGGTTGGCATTATCCAATTTACAGCGATTCCTACAACGCACAGCTCTGGATTAAGCAGAAGAAATGCAAAACCAAGCTTCAGCCTAACGACAAGAACGCTTACCTTTTTGAACTCGTTGCCCGCGCCGAGAAGTGGCTCAACGAGAACGCTGTCGAAGTACCGATTCTGAAATGGAAGACAGAAATATGGGGTGAAATTCCCGCTGATTATGGTAGGAAATGAAATTAATGTTACTTTTACCGCCCAAAACAAGATAGGAATAGTTCGACAAGCTCGTTAGTAAAATGCTCAAATTTGATTCATTTTATTTCCAATGCCCCAATTGTCACGCTTGGCTCGAAGGTCGCAACCTGAAAGCCGAGATGGTCAATCAGGCTATCTTGTATTCCGATGGTAAGGTGCTGAATGACAACTATATCACTACACCACAAAAAATGATCATGTGTCCCTCATGTGGTCACATTTTCTGGATAGAAAAGCCTGTCGAGCCATTGATAACCTTCGAGAAGCCCGATGCTGAAGTGTATTCATGGAACACTTGGCGTTTCTTTGGCATTAGTTTTTCCGACAACAAGGGCAAACTGGCTTTGATTAATCATTACAAGTCATTCCTGAAGAAAAGTCATTATGAGCCGCGAAACGAAATCTACTTGCGACGTTTTCTTTGGTGGGCTTACAACGACCTGCACCGTAACTTGCATTATGTCCGTTTGAAATATTTTCTCAATGGCTTCATGAGTTTTGGTGTATGGCATTGTAACCGAAGGCTCCTTTTGGAAGGCGAGAAGCTGTTTATCAGAAATCTCAAGGATTTCAATGATAATTTGAAACGCCTTCTTGCCTTACTTGAAAAGCATCCCGAGGAACAAATTGATATGGAGTTGCCGGAAATCTATCGCGAGCTACGACAATTTGACAAGACGAAGGAATTACTTGAGCAAGTAGGCAGTCGAACGCATTTCACCAATGAATTGTTGCGCCATTCCAAATGGAAAGATGCGCGGGTGTTTATGGTGACGGGATAACAAAAACGAGGACAGTTTTGCTGTCCTCGTTTTCATATGATGATAATCTTTACTTTAGTAGTATCAGAAGGAAATTAATTGTCGCTACTGATAGCACCGCCCAGATGCCAATGGTTATCCCATCCATTCTGCCAATAAACTACAAGGTGTTTGTGCTTACGAACCCCCAAATAAGGACAAATGTAATTTGACTGACCAGGAGGAGTGCAATCTTCATCAGCTAAGAAAATATGCTCATGGAAGTGCCCTATGGGGTTTGTAACGGGATCATAAGGACCCAATGGGCAATATATATCAGGAGCAGACCACCACTGAACACCATGATTACAAAAAGCAACATCGTATTCGCAATAAGGACAATCTGCTGTTTTATCTCTTGATGAAGAGTCTTCTGCCGTAACAAAATTGTAAACCGTAGGAATCCATTCCTCCGTATTTGCATTAGTGTCCGTCTTCTTGCACGAACTGAAGCTTAAGGCTGTCGTAATCAATAGACTTGCCACCAAAAAAGTCGTTAATAATCTCTTCATAATCGTAGTTCCTTTCTTATTTTACTATTTGATATTTGTCATTTCAACGCTGCAAAGATAAGCATATTTTTAATATCAGCACAATTTTTATCAAAAATTTAACTTTAAATCAATATTTGTACTTTTTGCCAAGGAGATTGAATTGTAGACAAAGCCCCGCATTGACATATTTGAAGTCCTTCACGCTGGCTTGGAGTCGTAAATGTTGCCAAAGCAACATGTCCATGCCCAACAGGAACTCATTGCCTGTGTATTCGGCGATAAGCCTCGCTTGCGGGAAAAACGATGGCCTGAAAGTGATACCGCCTACAATTCCGTTCCATTTGCTATTGTATTCCCGGAGGAAATGACGGTAGGACAGGGTTACACCCAATTCTTTGCCCGAAAAGCTGAAATGCTTGGTTGCGGCGATGTACCAATTCATGTAATAAAGTTGTATGTTGGGGTCGAACTGGTAATAGGCTGCTGTCCAAATGTCGTTGCAGCCAATGGCCACAGCCGGATAATATTTTCCTTCTTTTAAGGGTCTGATTTTTATCGAAGCGTATCGGTCTTTGCTCCACTTGGTGATGTTACCTTGCGCATCCATCTCCCTTGCACGTTCAGTGCATACATAGCTGAGTTCCAACCAACTAAAAGGTGCCAGAGCAACATAATAGTCGAAAGTGTTATATTTCTTCCCTTGATAGAGGAACCCCACGTCAGGCATCATGTGCTTGTTGAGGAAATGGGCACCGATAAGGGCATCGCCCTCATGGTGCATCTCGGCAGATGGGATATGAATTAGTCCTGAGGTGCCGGTATATTGCTGGGCCTTGCCCGCTTGGGGCAACAGCCACAGTACCATCAAAGCGATAAGAATATTAAGGTTTTTCATGGTTGTCATGCTTTGGTTTTCTGAGGTCTTTTATGATGAAATCAGGTTCCATGGTGTGGCTTCCCCATTGCAGGAAGTCGCGGCTGAACCATCCGTCGCGCTCGTTTTCTTCGGGGTCGGTTTTATACATGCGGTTGGAGTAAACGTGATACATTACTGTATAAGAGGTACGGAAGTTGGAAATCGGTCGGATGTTTACCGCCCTGTGTTTCCGATGATAGGGAGGAAGGGCTATGATAAACCTGAATCCGGCATCGAAACCTTCGTTGTTGCTCCATCGGCCATATATCGAAGCTGTAGTATGGTTGAAATGCCTCATGGCTTCCAGCTCGAAACCAAGGTCGCGATACAAGTATCTACCGAAGACACCCCGAAACTGGGTATTCCATCGTGGCAGATAGAAGTCGCCCCCAATAGTTCCCACAAAACGATTTGGCGCAACAATTTCCCAACGAGGTGACACGAAACCAAAACCAACATATCCTGCTTGGCCTTCAAAAGCGAACCAATCGCACAAAGGAAGGAAAGCCTTCAAGTCCAACCCGTAGGTGTTTAGGCTGAAAACTCCAGCTGTGGCTTTGAGATACAAGTTGCTGATTTTAAATTCCTTGCTGACATTGAATGCATTTACTTGGAAAAAATTGTATTCAGTGCCGTATTGGTTCACAATGGGAATCAAAACTTGCCCCGAAAGTTGCCAATGATTGCCCATATTCCATTTGAAACCTGGATTGAGGCGAATCAAAAACTCGTATTGGGTTTTATAATTGATGTCCCTAAAATTGAAATCCACCCCTGAAAAGAAATCTATACCAGGTGAAACACTCTGACTGGTAGCTTGCGGAAGACCCGTCCAAAAAAATAGACCCAGCAATGTGGTTACTAATAGACGATGCCGTAATAATGAAAAACGTTGTAACATTGAAATATTGACAATAATTTGGACGGCAAAAATACATGAAAATCCTGAATTGCCAACTTTTTATTTTAATTCCGGTTGAATTTCACATAATAGAAAACCCGCAGAATTCTGAGAAATCTCAAAATCCTGCGGGTACGTGAAATGATAGTCTTCTTATCCCTTCACTCGGTCAATTAGGAATAAATCATTAATCAAGACCTCGATGTTGGAATGACGCTGACCTTTATCGTCGGTCCATTCGTTATTGCGCAAGCTGCCTTCAATGGCTACCTGCAAGCCTTTCTTTACATTGTTCTCCACGCGTTCGGCGGTTTTTCCCCATGCCACAAGCCTGAACCATTGAGTGTCGTTCACCCATTCACGGTTGGCGTTCATGCGGCGTTCGTCGACGGCAAGGCTGAAACGTGCGACTTTGTTGTTGTTGCTAAGATTCTTCACTTCAGGTTCTGCACCCGGGCGGCCAATCAGCATGACCGAATTTCTCATTGTACTCATAATGTGTGTGTGTTTAGTAATTAATGAATAAGTTTAATTTGTTGTGTCGCTCCTAGGTTGGTGAGTTTGCCGAACTGTCGGTTTGACGATGCAAAGTAACAACACTTGTCAAGACTAAGCCGTTGATTAAACGTTTGTAGTCGACAGCAGTCGTTTGTTGTCGTTTGCTGT